>JAUSKV010000074.1 GCA_030646745.1 Sulfurimonas sp.
ATCAGATCGGCTCTTATCATCCAAAACGATATAGCAAACAGAAATATTGACAAAGTAGAGTTCAAAGGCGTGACAGTTATACCGCTCACAACAAATATAAGTGGTGGGAATTTAAGAATAAAAATAGATGCAAGAGATAAACTCATCTATGAGAGTGAGATATGTATTAATGAATTATGCACCCTCGATATAAGCAGAATAGAGCTTCAAAATATCGTTACAACGCTTACAAATAAAGAGCTAGAAGAGGTAAATTCAAAGTTGTTGCAACATTTGGGGCTTTAATTCTCCCATTAACTTGATTGACATCCACTCAACCCTTATGATATAATCCTACTTAATAAACAGATAAAAAATATAAATTTTAGGATAAAAAAAATGGCTAAATCGTTATACGAAACACTTGAAATAACAGAGAGTGCAACAGAAGCAGAGATAAAAAAAGCGTATAGAAAGCTTGCAAGAAAGTACCATCCTGACATAAACAAAGAGCCTACGGCAGAAGATAAATTTAAAGAGATTAATGCCGCCTATGAGATTCTAAGCGATAAAGATAAAAAGGCACAGTACGACAGAGTTGGCGACAACATGTTCGGCGGACAAAATTTTCATGATTTTTCCCGTTCACATCGAGGTGCCGGAAATGCTGATTTAGATGAGATTTTAAGAAGCATGTTCTCAGGCGGCGGCGGTTTTGGCGGAGCTAACTTCGGTAGTGGTTTTGGCGGTGGAGGTTCTTCTCACAAACAACCAAATCTTGACATAGAAACGAATGTTACCGTACCTTTTGTTGTCTCAATTCTTGGAGGTTCACACTCAGTATCCGTGAATGGAGAGAGATTTGACATAAAAATTCCAGCCGGCATTAAAAGCGGTGAAAAGATGCGTGTAAAAGGCAAAGGACATGCGCAGGGTGGGCGAGCAGGGGATTTGTTTTTAAAAATAACAGTCGCTTCAAATCCTGAATATGTAAGAGAAGAAGATGACTTGGTTAAGAACTTTGATGCTCCTCTCTATGCTGCACTTTTTGGAGAAAAGGTCACAATTGCAACTTTAGAAAAAGAGATAAAACTAAATATTCCGGCAAATACGAAAAATGGGCAGAGATTTCGTGTAAAGGGGATGGGTGCGATGAACAGAAAAACTAACCTTCGAGGTGATTTGTATTTAAGAGCAAATATTGTACTGCCAAAGGTTGAAGATTTGGATGAAGAGTTGGTAAAAGTTATGAAAGAAAAACTGCCTAAGGAGTAATCAGTGATGCATCAGTATGAAGAGCCGGTATATCTAATAAGCATAGTTGCCAAAATTTTGGAGATACATCCGCAGACTTTAAGACAGTACGAGAGAGAGAACCTTGTTTGTCCCTCAAGATCCAACGGTCGCATTCGGCTCTACTCTCAAAGAGATATTGATAGAATTAAGCTTATCCTGAGGCTTACCCGTGAGCTTGGCGTAAACTTGGCGGGTGTTGATATTATTTTGAGATTAAAAGAGAATGTCGATGAGATGGAACAGGATATTTTGGATTTAAGACGCGAAGTGATGAAAGCAAAAAGCGGACAAACGGTCTCTCCGGATAAGGCGCTTGTTACTAAAAAAAGTATTTATGACATGATTATATTTGAAGAGAAGAAGTGATATCTTCTACTCTTTAAGTCTCTCTATCTTCGCTCCGACATGCTCAAGTTTTTTCTCTAAACTATCATAACCGCGGTCAAGGTGGTAGATACGGTGTATATTTGTCTCTCCCTCGGCAACAAGCGCAGCTAAAACCAAGGCACTTGATGCTCTTAAATCGGTAGCCATTACATCCGTTCCGCTGAGTTCTGTTTTTCCTACAACCGTAGCAATATTCCCATGAAGCGTTATATCTGCACCCATTCTTTGAAGTTCGCTTACATGCATAAATCTGTTCTCGAAGAGTCTCTCTTCTATAATAGAAACCCCATTTGCCTGAGTTGCAAGAGCTAAAAATTGCGCCTGCATGTCTGTTGGAAAAGCCGGATACTCCTGCGTTGTGATTTTTACGGGTTTTATGGTGTCGGATGGATGAATTGTTATTGAATCTTTTGTTATTGTAAATGAGCTACCCATCTCTTCAAGCTTAGCCAGAACTGCTCCTAAATGTTTTGGTTGGACATCCGTAATTGTAAGTTCTGATTTTGTAATTGCACCGGCACAAAGATAGGTTCCTGCTTCTATTCGGTCAGGAATCACAGAAAACTCTTTTATATCAATCAGCTCTCCACATGTTCCATGAATGGTTAATTCACCGGTTCCAATGCCATCGATTTGTACGCCGTTACTATTTAAAATTTCACATAGTTGGACAACTTCAGGCTCTCTTGCTGCATTTGTAATTGTCGTATTTCCATGTGCTAAGGCTGCTGCCATAACAATATTTGCCGTTCCTGTAACCGTGATTTTGTCAAAAATTATGTCACACCCTCTGAGTCCGTTTGGAGCAGTTGCTTCAACATAACCGGCTTTGATTGTAATTTTCGCACCCATGTGTTCGAGTGCTTTTAAATGTAGGTCAATTGGTCTCTGCCCTATGGCACAGCCACCCGGAAGTGAAACTTCGCAGTGACCGAACCTTGCCAAAATTGGACCTAAAACTAAGATGGAGGCTCGCATAGTTTTTACTATCTCATACGTTGCTTTCGTCTCTTTGAGCGGAGCTGTATTTACAACAACGCAATCTTCTCTAAATTCACACTCTGCACCGAGGTTTGATAATAGTTTTAACATGGTTTTAATGTCGGCAACATTTGGTAGGTTTTTTATATGAACACTGTTTTTTGCTAATATCGTCATAGCGATAAGTGGAAGAGAGGCATTTTTTGCACCAGAAATTTTAATTGTTCCGTTGAGGGATTTGATGCCCTGTATTTTTAAATAATCCATGTGTCTCTTTGTTTAATGTGATAAAATTTTTTGTAATTATAGCTTAATATTTTCTCCTCTTTGGAATAAAAAACTTTTTTGATATACTATTGTCAAAGGATATAGGATGAGTTCAGCACTAGATAGATTGAAATTGTTGACAACAAAAATGTCTGGCTATGAGATGGCTAGAAAAGAGAATTTAAAAATTTTAGAAGAGTTGTACAGCGAGATTGGTATAGATAAAAAAGTAGAAAATTTTGTAGAACTTTTTGAATTTAAGGCAATAAACCTCTCCGGCGCGTCACTTCTAAGTGAGAGTTTGGGTGCGATAAAAGAGGGGAAGTATCTTCAAATATTAGCAATAGGCTATGATAAAGATGCAGTTGTGAAGAGTAAAAATGTCTCTCTTGGGTACTTTGGTAGAGCGGAGAGCGTCGATGAAGAACTTAAAAACAAAATAGTAGAGTTCATTATTCGTTATAGGTTTGAAAAAAGTTTTATCACACTCGAACACTACTATGAGATGCTCGAAAACTTTAAAAAATAAAATTTTAGAATGTTGATATTTCTTGATATAGAAACTACGGGACTTGAAACAGAGGATAAAATCTGCTCTATTGGCTTGGTTGCAGTTGATGGCGGCAAAGTAGTCGCAAAGTATGATTTAGTCAATGAGGGCAAAAAAATATCTTCAAAAGCTTCAAGTATAAATCACATAACAAATGAGATGCTCAAAGATAAACAAAAAGTTGCAGAGTGTGAAACTTATAAATTTTTGCAAGAGTATAACAGCGAAAGTACGACGCTCATTGCACACAATAGTAAATTTGATTTGAAGATGCTCGCAAAGTGCGGATTTAATTACAAAGGGCAGGTTATAGATACACTCCGAGTAACAAAACATCTGATACCAGAGTGTGACTATTTTTCATTACAGTTTTTAAGGTACGAACTGAAATTGTATCGCGATGAAGAGAAAGAGATTGTTGCACATAATGCACTTCATGATGCCAAAATAGTGAAACTTCTTTATGAATATCTTTTGGACATGGCCTCAAAAGAGGAGATGTATGTGCTTAGTACTAAAAATGTACTTATGCAAAAATTTGGTTTTGGAAAATATGCCGGACAATATATTGAAGAAATTAGCATGCGTGACTCAAGTTATCTACAGTGGATGCTTGCAAATATTCTGGATTTAGATGAGGATTTGCGATATAGTATCAATTATTTTTTAGAAGGAAGAGTATGAAAGTAGCTGTTGAGTGTAAGTCTCCATTGCTCCAAAAGTCTTTAGAGATTTTTTTATCCAAATATTTATGTTCAACTAAACAGTGTGATATTGTTGTTCGTGATGAGGAGTGCATCCATGATGAGAGATGTTTTTATATTTCAAGCAGTGCTGATTCTGATCTGGTAAAACCCTTTTCAAAATCTCAACTTATTCTGGCACTCGAAAACAAGTATAGAAAATCTATCTCCGGCATTAGAGAAGAGATTGAGAGAGAGTATGGCGATGAACCGCTCAATTTTGATATTTTAGAGAGACGAATAGAACTCCTAACACAAGAGTATAAACAAAATATTATAAGGGCAGTGAAAGCATTTTATGAAAAATAAACCTGTAATAAAAAAAATAGTCGCTGGAAAATTTAAGGGAAAAACCATAAAACTTCCGTCAAAAATTACAACAAGAAGTTCCAAGGCAATTGTCTTAGAATCTTTTTTTAACACTATTGGGTTTGATATTATTGATTCACTCTTTGTAGAAGTTTTTTCCGGAAGCGGTTCTATCGGGCTTGAAGCATTGAGCCGCGGAGCAAAAAAAGTTATTTTTATGGAAAAAGATGGTGATGCAGTTAGAGTTTTAAAAGAAAATATTTTACAAACAGACCCAAGTAGATGTGAAGTGTTTATAGGAGATAGTTTTTCGAATATAAGTGCAGTGGTCAAACAGCTAAAAAAAAGCAGTGAAGAGGCATTTTTTTATATAGACCCGCCGTTTAGCGTCAGAGAAGGGATGGAAGATATTTATGACAAGATGATAGCCATGATAGCTTCTCTTCCAAAAGAACAGGTCAAGCTGATTATCATAGAACATATGAGCGGTTTAGAATTGCCAGAAAGAATCAATGAATTTGCCAAAATAAAAACGAGAAAATTCGGAAATACCTCGATAACATACTTTTCTAATTCAGCGGAGTAATTAACTGGAATAACTATTGCTTAATCCTTCTACAATTCAAGGATTCGTTATGATAAAAATTACTCTATTTTTACTTCTTGCAACTTCAATTTATGCTACAAAGATAAATGATGTTGCAAATATAGTAGGTGTTCGTGACAATCAAATTATTGGTTACTCTTTAGTAGTCGGACTTAATAAAACCGGTGATGGAACAACCTCAAAATTTACTCTTCAATCCATTGCTAACATGTTGAAATCTATGAATATCGATATGAGTCCGGCAGATATAAAGTCAAAGAATGTTGCGGCCGTTGTTGTAACTGCAGCACTAAAGCCATTTACAAAGCAGGGCGATAAATTTGATATATCAGTTTCATCTATCGGTGATGCAAAATCTTTAGAGGGCGGAATGCTACTCATGACTCCTCTCAAAGGAGTGGATGGAAAAATATATGCTCTGGCTCAGGGTGCGGTAAGTATCGGCGGCAAGAATTCAAAAGGTGCCGGCGAATCTCATCCTACGGTTGGTGTTGTTTTAGAGGGCGGTTTAGTTGAGAGAGAGATTAATATAGATTTATATAATCAGGAGAGCGCAATACTCTCTCTCAAAGAGTCAGATTTTAAAAATAGTGTGGAAATTCAAAAAGTTATTAACTCCTTCTATAAGAGTCAGGTTGCTGTTGCGATGGATTCTAGAACAATTAATCTAAAAAAACCTCAAAATAAATCTATGATAGAATTTTTGGCTGAAGTTCAAGATATTGAAATGAACTATAAAGTTAAAGATAAAATTATAATAAATGAGAGAACGGGAACTATTATTGCTGGTGTAGGAATTGAAGTGAAACCTATAGTTATGACACATGGTGATATAACTATAAAAATAAAAGAGCAAAAAACACCTGATAAGCCGGCGGGTTCAATGGTTGTGGATGGCGACATGGTTATTGGTGTGAATGAGAAAGAGCTTTATACAAAAGAGGGAACAACGACGGTTGCTAATTTGGTGCGTTCCTTACAAAAATTAGGTGCTACTCCAAAAGATGTTATCTCTATTTTGGAAGCTATGAAAGCTGCAGGTAGTATATCTGCTGAATTATCGGTGATATAAAATGAGTTTTAGTAGTACGAATCCATTAAATTTTTATACTGAGACTGCGATGCAACAGAGCATAGCCGTACCTAAATTAGAGAGTAGAACTGAATCTAGACTGGCTCTGGGTAAAGACTTAAAAGAGGAGAATAGCGCTCTGCGCGAACAAACAGATGCTTTTGAGTCTGTAATTTTGAAAATGGTCATGGATAATGCGATGAAAGATGAAAAAAATCTTTTTTCAGAGCAGAATGATCCGGGCGATAAAATTTATAAGTCCATGTACAGAGATGAACTCAGTAAAGCAAGTGCCGGCAGTTTTGGTTTTTCTCAAATGCTCTACGATTATTTGAGTCGTAAAAGCTAACTTTTTTGCTTTGAATGTCGATATAGCTTTATATAAAAATACTAAAGCGATTTAGATAAAGGGTTTATGATGATTTCACAACTTAATAGTTCAGCTCTTTTTAATGCTTACACAAGCAATAATGCAGAGGCAAAAGAAGTTACAAAAAAAGATACTACGAATATTTCAAAACAAGGTGATACAAGCAAGGTTGAGAGGATAAAAGATGCTCTTGAATCTGGCGAGTATAAAATTAATTTACATGCTTTATCTCAAAAGATAGCGGATGAGCTACTGTAAGTTTTAAAAATAGAGAGGGGTTAATATGTTGTCTCATCACTTAAATGGAGCATTAAAAGATTTAAGAGATTTAATCGAAATTACTGAGTTGGATATAGCAGATATAAGAGAAGCTAAAAATGATCCTCAGTTTGAGAGACTCTCACTCAAAGATGAAAAATTAAAAAGTTTTGAATCTAAAAAAGCCATGATAGATTATGAAATATCTGCTTTGATGAGCACGCACCCCGAAAAAGATTTACCGCAACTTTTAAATGAAGAACAACATCAATCTTTATCAGAACTAAAAGTTGAATTATCAAATCTTAGAACGGTAAATAAAAAATACGCAAAATTTGTTCTAGCCGTGAGCAGTTTATATAATTCATTTTTAGAAAGATTGGTTCCTACAGAGATGCATGGCTATCAAAGAGTAGCATCTAGAGATTCCTCTATTTTGGAAATAAGAGTATAAAATGGCATCTATATTTAATTCACTCAGCATAGGATATTCAGGGCTTAATGCTTCTCAGGTAGGCATTAATACTACGAGTCATAATATTTCAAATGCTGAGACGGATGGCTATACCAGACAAAAAGTAGTATTGGGTGCTGCAGTTTCTGCTGATGCATTATCTGGACAAGCCGGCAATGGTGTTGATGTTCTATCAGTCAAAAGAATTTTTGATAATTATGTTTTTGACAGATACACCGGTTTAGGCGCAGATAAAGAGTTTACAGATACTGAAAGAACCGCACTTGAACAGCTCTCTACATATTTTCCGGAGATAGATAATGTCGGTATTAAAGCAGATTTACATGAATACTATAACATGTGGCAAACTTTTTCAGACAATCCGGATAATGATTCTATAAAACTTGCTTTGGCGAAACAGACAGAAGTTTTATCT
>JAUSKV010000076.1 GCA_030646745.1 Sulfurimonas sp.
AGCTTTAAAAAATCTTGAAGTCTATAATTCTCCATCAGAGTGTCCGGGTCTATATTGCTTGTTATATCCGTATGCGTCAAAAGCCCGTAAAGTGTCTCATCATCATTCGTTACACAGATATACTCAACGCTATCACTCAAAAATTCCAAAGTATCTAAAACATTTTTATGTCTGTTTATCACCGGAATTTTTCGTAGTTTTAACGCATGCAGTGGCGTATCAAGTGTTATTTTTTTCTCTTGCAAATTTAAAATATCTATCACGCTTACAATAAAATATTCATACTTATCTTCCACTACGACATGCCGATGTTCATACTTTAACATCTTTTCAATCGCCTTTGCCGCACTATCATGAATACTCACCGCTATAACTGTTTTACTTGCTATGTCACCGACAACCGGAAATTTCATATTATATAACCCATCCTAAATTGCATCCAATGCTTTTTTTATTTTTAGAGCCTGAAGATGTTCTTTTACATCATGCACGCGTATTATTGATGCACCGTTGCCTACTGCTTCTAGGTGCAGAGCAATGGTTCCGCCTAACCTATCTTCTACAGATGACGGGCTAATCTTATCAATCATTGATTTTCTTGAAGCTCCAACTAAGATAGGCTTTCCAAGCGTCATAAAATTTTCTAAATGTTTAATCAACTTTAAGTTATCCTCTAACGACTTTCCAAAGCCTATGCCAACATCAACTATTATATTATTTACTCCGAAAGATTCAGCCTTTAAAACTCTCTCTTCCAAAAATCTGTAAACATCACTGAGCATATTCTCATACTTAGGATTCTCCTGCATGGTTTGCGGAGTCCCTTGCATGTGCATAATTACAGCTGTTGCACCATAAGTGGCACAGAGTCTGCAGACCTCATCGTTTTGCAGTCCCGTAATATCATTTACTATCTTAAAACCGCTCTGCAAAGCATGCGAAATAACCTCCGGTTCATAACTGTCAATACTGAACTTTACTTTTTCATAAAGTCTCTCTTTTGCTATCGCATCCAAAATCGGCTTTACTCTTTGAAGCTCTTCTTCAACAGTTACTTTCGGTGCATTCGGGCGAGATGAAACTCCGCCGATATCTATACTATCTGCACCCTCTTCTATCATTTTTATTATTGCATCTAGTGCCTCTGCATCTCTAAATCTGCTATTTGAGTAAAAGCTGTCGTCGTTCGCATTTATGATTCCCATTATCTCCACATGTTGAGGCTTACGAATAGTCGTAAACAGTTGAAGTTTTTTTGCCAACTCTCCCAGTCCGAAGGGTTGCACCGACTCTTTTTTGCTCAATATTTTTAATTGTTTGTCGGTAGCTATCAAAATACAATCTACATGCTGCGTTGCAGCGATTACAGTTCCGCGAGGCACCGCCAAATCTGCACCTATCGAGAGGGCATCTTGCTTCAGAATGTTGGCAGCTCCGACATGCAAATCTTTTATAGAGATAACATGGTGCTTTATTTTTGATGCAAGAATTTCTACTCCTCCGCCATCCACACCCAACTCTCTAAGATACCTTTTTGCATCAATAGTGTTGGATAATTTTTCAACCTGCATAACTACTTCTCGCCCACAAAACCCATAAGTATCAGCGCAAATATACTTTGAGGTCTTGAATTTAATTCCAGAAGCCTGTATGCCTTGTCAAAATTCTCCAACTGAGAAGAGCTAAGGATGAGCATGTCAACCACCGTTGCCCTGTGATAGAGTGCTTCAAGAAGAAGTTTTGCTTCGCTCCTTTTTATTCTTGTATGCTCTTTTAAAAATGCAAATATCTGTGCATAATCGACTCTGGCTAGATTTAAGTCAACTTGCATCACCTCATGTAAACTTTCACCTTGAAGGATGGGGAGTCGTGAGCGGACGGTTGCAAGGAGGTTTGATTTTGTAGGGGAGATAATGATAAATTCTATGTTTCTAGGCGGTTCTTCGAGCATTTTAAGGAGAGAGTTTTGAGAGACTGTGTGAAACTCTAGCGCACCCATAACTATATATTTTGTTTGAGATTCGCTTATATATGCCTCGGCTATAACGGCCTTAGCATCTTCGAGCAGAAATTTCTCTCTTATAAAACCTACAACTCTATGAGGTTTTAGCTCTAATTTTAGTCTCTCAAATTCTGCTTCAATCTCTGTTGCAATAAGAATATGACCTTTTTTGCTCTCATGAGGTAACATCGACCTCTCCAAACATAGTTGCATTCAGAGATGAGTTAAAAAGACGGAAAAGTTGCAAAAGTTTTATATCCAAATGCGTGTCATAGGATTTAAGTGTAAAAGCATTATGAAAATCTTCATCAAAGAGCCAAAGATAACTATTGTCTTTTCTTTTGGCTACATCTGCTCTTTTGTCATCGCCATTGCCGATATACCAAAAGAAGTAGTCGCTTTTAAAAGAGAGTGAAATCATGTCATCGAGCATGTCTATCATCTCTCCCCCATTTACAGTGCTATAGTGCCCATAGAGTGCATCTATGCTAACAATTGGCAAAAGAGGTCTATCCATGTTCGCTTTATTTATAGAGGTGAGGATATAGGTCTCAAACCACTTTCTTTTTTCATCCGTTATTAAAATAACTGTTTTGCCATCTAATATCTGCTCCAACGCCAATGCCGTGGTTGTCGTCCAGTCAAATCTATGCTCTTCGAGCCAGCTTAAACTGCCACCCTCTTCTCTGATAGCATCCAAACTCCACTGCGCAAAATCCTGCATGTGAGCGTTTATTTGTCTAACTCATACGCACTATGTAAACTTCTCACAGCCAACTCTGCATATTTTTCTGCGATTACCATAGAGACTTTTATCTCTGAAGTTGAAATCATATTTATGTTTATATTTTCTGCCGCCATTGTTGAAAATGCTTTTGCAGCAACGCCCGTATGCGACTTCATTCCAACGCCTACAATAGAGACTTTACAGATATTTTCATCATAAGACTCCTCTCTAATATCTCCGCTTTCAACAAAAGAGTCAACTACTGCTTTAGCATCATACAAGTCACCGACTGCCACAGTAAAATCTATATTTGCAGTACCGTCTTGCCCGATATTTTGGATTATCATATCTATATTTACTTCTGCAAGGGCTAGTTTATTGAAAATGTCCGACGCTATTCCCGGTCTATCTTTTACGCCCATCAAAGAGATACGCGCTTGATTTTTGTCTAATGCTATTCCGCTTACTAATGGTTTTTCCATGATATTTTCTTCCTTCGTAATTAATGTTCCCTCTTCGTTTGAGAAACTTGTTCGTGTTACTAAATTTACATTTAATTTTTTTGCCAGTTCAACTGAGCGATTTTGAAGCACTTTTGCACCCAGACTTGCAAGTTCCAACATCTCTTCATAAGAGATTTTGTTAAGTTTTTTAGCCTTTGGTTCTATTCGGGGATCGGTTGTAAAAATACCGCTTACATCCGTATAAATCTCACATAAATCGGCTCTTAAAGCCCCTGCAATAGCAACTGCAGAGAGGTCGCTTCCGCCACGACCGAGCGTCGTTACGTTTCCGTCTTGAGAAACGCCCTGAAAACCTGCAACAACAACTATTTTGCCCTCTTTTATTGCCTTATTCATAGCTGTTGGGTCTATCTCTTCAATTCTGGCTTTTGTATGAATATTATCGGTCACTATACCCGCTTTTCTGCCGCTCATCGAGATAGCATCGTAGCCCATTTCACAAAGTGCAATCGCCAAAAGAGAAGCCGTTACTCTCTCGCCTGAGCTTAGCAACATATCCATCTCGCCCCTTGAAGGATTTTTTGAGAAGTGCTCCGCATAGGCTACAAGTTTATTTGTCTCGCCGCTCATAGCAGAGACAACAACTACAATATTGTTGCCGGCTTTTTTTGTCTCTGCAACACGATTTGCCACATTTTGAATTCTCTCCAAATCACCTACGCTTGTTCCGCCAAATTTTTGTACTATTAACATGTTAAAGATAACCCTCTTTTTTAAAATATTC
>JAUSKV010000078.1 GCA_030646745.1 Sulfurimonas sp.
CAGGGAGAGTGTCTCTTCCGAAATTGTAAATACGGTAGTAGGAAATGCTTTGACAAACCCGCTAGACGGTACAATGCTGACAATAACACCGCCTATTTTAATATATGAAGCAAAATCTCTTTTTAAACATAAAAGCTCTAGAATTGCGGCCGCAATTGTAACCACAGAGTTCGGGGACATGCTTTTAACTGTTATCGGTCCAAAAGAATCTTTTGCCGATGCATTAAACTTCAAGGAACTATAGAATGCTAAATGTTTTAATTGTTGATGATTCTCTAATCATTAGAAAGAATGTTAAAAAATATATTACCTCTCTTGGACACAATGTTGTCGGTGAGGCTCAAAACGGTGCACAGGCAATAGAAGCTTGCAAAAAACTCAAGCCAGACCTTATTACCATGGATATAACGATGCCAGACATGGATGGCATAACGGCTGTAAAAAATATAAGAGTGTTTGACAAAAATGTAAATGTTATTATGGTAACTTCACATGGGCAGGAGGAAATGATTGTCTCTTCACTTAAAGCCGGCGCAAAAGGGTATATCTTAAAGCCTGTAAGTGAAGAAAAACTTGCTAAATCCATTGGAACTATATTTAAAGAGTACAATAAAGAGGTAGGTGATTCTGATGATGATCTTATGGATGATTTGGATGACTAATAGAGCTGGTAAAGCTCTATTTTAGGCTTAAAATAGCGTAAGGTCGTACATTTTAATCCATAGGATAATTGATAATTCTGTACTCAGATGGGTGCAAATCTTCAATGCTGAAGGTTCCAAAATTGAGACGGTGAAGCTTCAAAACTTTGTTTCCAACGGCTCCAAACATCCTTTTTACCTGATGGTACCTTCCTTCACAAATTTCAAGTCTTATGAGTGTTGGATTTATAATCTCCATCTTGGCAGGCAGAAGCGGTTTTTTCTCCCCGTTTAACATGAGTGTGCCGCTTAAAAATATCTCTGCTTCATCTCCTCTGAGTGGTTGCGCTAGCGTAGCCTCATAGATTTTAGAAATTTCACTCTTTGGACTTGTAAGCTTGTGATTTAGCGCACCGTCATCCGTAAGCAAAATAGCACCTGTAGTGTCCATGTCAAGCCTGCCGATTGTAGAAATTTTTGAGTTTCTCCTCTGCCATCTCTCCGGTAGAAGCGAGTAAATAAGCACTCCGGCATCCTCATGTGAACATATTACACCACTGGGTTTATTCATAAGAATCACTAAAGATTCTGAATCAAGTGGTTCATCTTCGACTGTAATATCGTTGTGATATGCCTTTTTTGTCGCATCATAAACTCGAACACCGTCAATAGAAACTCTAAATTTATTTAAAAACTTCTTTGATTCGCTTCTTGTGCAATACCCTAGGCTTGAAAGGTGGGCATCTACTCTTTTATAACTGTTTTGCATATCTGTCACTTTTTTTGAAAAATAGTATCATTTTATTGGTTAAGTCTAGGCAAGTGGAATCTTTTAAAATTATTTAACTCTCAACTCGAGAATGGTATAATTGCAAAATTATTTTAACTATCAAGGCTTACTCACCATGGGACAAACTATAACAGAAAAAATATTTTCCGAGCATGTCGGGAAAAAAGTGTATGCCGGTGAAATTATCCGCTCACATATTGACATGGTTATCGGAAATGATATTACGACACCTATCTCTATTTATGCGTTTGAAGAGAGCGGTGCCACTGCACTTGCAAATCCGGATGGTTTTTCTATCGTGCTTGACCATTTTATCCCGGCAAAAGATATAGCTTCCGCAAATCAAGCAAGAATCAGCCGTGATTTTGCTAAGAAGTATAGTCTCAAAAACTTTTTTGATGAGAAAGATATGGGAATTGAGCATGCGCTTTTGCCGGAAAAAGGTCTTGTTGTCCCGGGGGATGTAATTATCGGTGCGGACAGCCACACATGTACGCATGGAGCATTGGGTGCATTTTCTACGGGAATGGGTTCTACCGACTTGGCATTTGCGATGGTAACGGGCGGAAATTGGTTTAAAGTTCCTGAATCAATCAAGGTTAATTTGAGCGGAAAACCGGGTAAATATACAACGGGAAAAGATATCATTTTAGAGATTATCCGCATGATTGGCGTTGATGGAGCCTTGTATAAAACTTTAGAGTTCACCGGAAGCACGATAGAATATTTAACTATGGATGATAGATTTTCAATGTGTAATATGGCGATAGAAGCAGGTGCAAAGAGTGGAATTGTTGCTTACGATGAAACTACAAAAGAGTTTTTGAGTGATAAAAATTTGGCAAGAGAGCCAAAAATCCACTACTCTGACGCAGATGCAAAATATGAGACGGTGCTTGAAATTGATGTGGCGAAACTTGACCCTGTTATTGCCTATCCATTCTTGCCGTCCAACGGACATAGTGTAGTTCAAGCTCAAATCGACCATATAAAAATAGATCAGGCGTTTATCGGAAGCTGTACAAACGGAAGATTGAGCGATTTGAAAGTTGCCGCGGAGATTCTTAAAGGCAAAAGAGTACATCAGGATGTTCGCTTAATCGTAACTCCAGGCACACAGATGATTCTTAGAGAGGCAAACAAGCTTGGCTACATCGACATTATCGTGGATGCAGGCGGAGTGGTAAGTAATCCCACATGCGGAGCCTGTCTCGGGGGATATATGGGAATCTTAGGAGATAACGAAGTGGCAGTCTCTACTACAAACCGTAACTTTGTAGGTCGTATGGGGAGCAGAAGCTCTAAAGTTTATTTGGCAAATTCGGCTGTTGCGGCTATCTCTGCAATAACCGGTTATATTACAGACCCTAGATAATTAGTTAATAATAATTAGCTAATTATTAGCTATTTTTGCTAAAATTCCGAAAATATTTTAGATAAAGGAACAAAATGAAAAAATCAATCGTTTTATCAGCAGTTTTACTTGCTACTTTGGCTATGGCATCTACACACGACTTCGAGATTAGTCCTGTTTCAGGATATAATTTTTCTGAGGGGAACACAAATATAGAAAACCACGCAGTGTATGGCGCAGAGGTTCAATATAATGGTTTCAATTCTGTAATTAAACCTGAGCTTTTAGTACTTCAATCGAATGCAGCGAGTGAGAAGTTAGTTCCAAGTGTTACAAACAATGAGATATACCGCACAGCCTTAAACGGAGTGTATGAGTATAATAAAATAGGCATGTTTATTCCATCGGCAAAAGCCGGTGTTGGTTATGAGACTATGAGTAAGCACTACTCTGAGAATAAAGACGGTATCTTTTTTGATGCCGGTGCTAGCACAAAAGTTTCATTAACTGAAGCAGTAGCTTTAAAACTTGAAGCTATTTATATGGCAAAACCAAATCATACAAGATGGGATAGTGATACAGCTGTATTAGCTGGTGTTACTATTGCACTAGGCGCTCAAGAAAAAGCTAAGCCGGTTGCAGCAACACCTGCTCCGGTAGTTGTAAAAGCTCCTGCACCTGCTCCGGTTGTCAAAAAAGTAGTAGAAGTAAAAGCTGAAAAAGTAAATTTACACATTAATTTTGAAACTAACTCTGCTGTAGTAGCAAAAGAGTCAATTCCTCGTGTAGAGAAGTTTTCAACTTTCTTGAAAAATGCACCAGAGTATAAAGCAGAAATCATAGGGCATACAGACAGCACTGCTTCAGATGCTCACAATGATACACTCTCTACTAACCGTGCAACTGCCGTAAAAGATATGATTATCAAAAACGGTGTTGCAGCTGATAGAGTTAGAGCAGTAGGCAAGGGTGAAAAAGAGCCTGTTGCTTCAAACAAAACTAAAGATGGTCGTGCAGCAAATAGAAGAATTGAAGCACAACTTATAGAGACTAAATAAAACTTAAATGATAGAAACTCCTTGCGTCATCTTTGCAGGTGGCAAAAGTAGCAGAATGGGGGAAGATAAATCTCTTCTTCCGTTTGGTGACTTCAAAACCCTCACACAGTTCCAACTCTCTCGTCTTAGTAAGATTTTCAAAACGGTCTATATTTCATGCAAAAGCAAAGATAAATTCACCTTTGATGCAAACTTTATTGAAGATGTTTTAGCTGACTCGGTATTTGCTCCAACCGCAGGATTTGTTGCAGTTTTTAAAGAGTTGCAAGATGAGAGTTTTTTCGCACTGAGTGTGGATGCTCCTTTTATAAGCGAGGAGATAATCGTTAAACTTCTGGAAGAGGATGCTAAAAATATGAATGTTGATGCCACAATTGCAACTTCATCGTATGGAATAGAACCCATGTGTGGAATCTACCACCGCTCGCTAGAGAGTGGATTTGTTAGCATGCTAGAGACAAATAACCATAAACTTGGATTTTTACTAAAAAAAGCAAATACAATATTTGTCCCTTTTGAAGATGCACAGCCATTTTTGAATTTAAACAGTCCTGATGACTATAAAGAGGCATTAAAGCTTATTTAAAAAATTAAAATAGTACAATCATGTCACCAATTATTTTGGGGCATTAGCTCAGCTGGGAGAGCGCTTCGCTGGCAGTGAAGAGGTAAGCGGTTCAAGTCCGCTATGCTCCACCATAATAGAGGGCTTTTAAGCCTCTTTCAAACTCTTAAACTTTAAAGTGTCACCATTGTGCCCTTACCATTTGCTATCTATCCAAGTACCCAGAGGCGTTATGATTTTTTGTAAGAGCCAGCCGATGGCGACAAATGATAGTAACCATATTAACAGCGCCACCCATGCTGGCAGTGAGTGAAACAAAACATCATAACGCGCCATGAGCGGCCAATGCACCAGATAGATTTCGTAAGAGTAAGCCCCAAATATATAGAGAAATCTGCTATCAGATTTTTTCAGAGAAAAGACGATAATCAGCGCGAACATCACCAATAAATTACTGCCTTGGTTAATAAAAGTACGACTACTGATATTGAATGTTTCAACTAGCGTAGAAAGCCAAGGCCAATGGTTGGGCGTAGCATGAGACACCATATAAGCAGCAAAGAAGAGCATTGAAGCAATGATTATATAACGTAAGAGAGTTGATTCACTGCGAAAGCACTTTAGTTTTTCTACTAAGTTCTTTTTATCACTCAAAAACCAAGCCAATAGCATACCAAGAGAAAAAGCAAAGGTATGTAAACTATGCAACCAATTAGCCTGCAGATTAAAAGGATTAAGTATAGCAATTAAATTGGCGATAACGGCAAGAATAATTGCTGCTATCCAAGGTCTCCGTGCATTAAACAACAATGGAAACAGCATATAAAACATCAATATCCAAGTGATATACCAAAAAGGGGAGTTAACATCCGTGTCAGCATTGGCATGAGGAAACCAGCCAAGTGTCGATTGAGCCATATAAGGCAGTGAATAATTGATATGAAGTAAA
>JAUSKV010000080.1 GCA_030646745.1 Sulfurimonas sp.
AAATATTTATCTATGCCCTACATGTGGATATATTGAGTTAGGAACTCCGCCAGAGAAGTGTCCTGTTTGTGGAGTAAAAGGCTCTACGTTTATTCAAATTTAAGGAGTAAAAATGTTAGTATGCGATTGTAATGATGTCCATTTTGATGAGATTAAAGAAGCCGTAAAAAAATATGGCAACGATATGGAAGCCATTATGGAAGAGACTGGTGCAGGAACTGCATGCGAATGTTGTCTAGAAGAGGATTGTGAGAAAGTAGATTTGCCACTTCCTTCGGCAATTAAAAGAGCTTTGCAAGAGCTTTAGGGGGTTGTGGGACATCTGTAGCAACCACTAAAACGGACGCGTTCGTTTTAGTGCATAACATTAGTAAATAAGGAGTAGATTATGGCTGTTCGTGGTAATTCAATTATTAAAGGTGTGGAAATTAGTGAAATTATTAGGCTTTTGAATAGAGCTTATGCGGATGAGTGGTTGGCGTATTACCAATATTTTATAGAGGCAAAGGTTGTTAAAGGCATTATGAAAGATGCTGTTATCTCTGAACTTACACTTCATGCGGCGGATGAGCTAAGACATGCGACGATGGTGGCAGATAGAATTGTACAGCTTGGCGGCATACCTCTTTTGAACCCGCAGGAGTGGTTCAAACATACAAATTGCGGTTATGAAGAGCCTTCAGAGTTTGATGTGGTCAAAATACTAGAAGATTCAATAAAAGGTGAGCAGTGCGCAATTAGCACCTACGCATCCATATCTGACATAGTAAAAGATAAGGACATTATTACATACAATATGGTGTCGCAAATTTTGGCTGACGAGGTTGAACATGAAGAGGATTTACAAGCTCTGCATAACGACATCTCAGAATTTATCTATAACATTAAAAAGAGTATAAGTTAAATACTCCTTTTAATCTTTATGGTGCACCTCTGGAGCTATTTCAATTACATTCATGTGCTCTATGTTTATGCCTTTGCCGTCAATACAAGCAGTTGGACAGATTGCTTTTGCTCTCGACATAAGAACGGGAATGTAGAAGAGTGAAACAAGAGTAGATGCAATACTTCCAAATATCAGAGCGATACCAAGCCCGCCAAATATCGGGTCGGTTGCGAGAAGCAAACTACCTAAAATAATCGCAACAGCGGTGAGTAGAATAGGTTTTGCTCTTGTAGCTGTGGATATAGCAATTGCTCTGTTTTTTTCTATACCGCTCTCAATGAGTGACTTTGTAAAATCTATCAGTAGTAGCGAACTTCTAGCACTAATCCCCATCAATGAAATAAATCCGATAAGTGATGTAGCGGTGAGAAAAAAGTGCACATCGGTAATAACCAGTGAAATCATATCGGTTATAAAGTGACCGATAATTACCCCGATAATAGATAAAAAACTTCCTACTAAAACTATGCCACTCAGAGCAAAAGATTTATAATAGACAACCATCAGAAGAAACATCAAAACCAAAGCAGATATAAACGCTCCACCCAAATCTCTGAATGTATCAAGCGAGACTTTCATCTCTCCGTCCCAGCGAACTAAAACCTTCTCTTTTGTCTCTTTGTGCGTCAATTCTAGGTCGAACATGTAGGTGCTCATTCCTGTTAATCTGTTTATATCAAAATCTCTTGAGAGTTTTTCTATCATGGTTTCTCTTGCGTCCATAAGAGGATACACTTGAGAAACTAAATCACACTCCGCAGTAATCGATACCATATTTCTCATATTTTTCTTAAAAATAGTCGGGTCGGCAACCGTTGGAACCACATCTATTACCTCTTTCATCGGAACCATTATTCCTGCCATGTTTATAAGCTTCAGTCTTGAAAGTTTTAGTTCAAGCTCCTCTTTTGATGCACTGTCTAGGGTTCTTGTCTCTTCAGTCAAACTCACAAAAATTGGAATTTGGTCTTGCTGCAGTCCGGAGTTTTTAATGGCTACTACATTCCCTTTAAACGCCATGTAGAGTATGTTGCTGACCTGTTCTACGCTTAGGTTACTGGCTATTATTTTTTCAACATTCGGGATTATTTCATATTTTGTATAGACATCATCCTGCATAACATCAATGTCAGAAAGCCCCTCAGTTTCTTTTAATGACTTCTGTATAATTTTTGATGTTTCTCTTAGGAGTAAATTATCTTTTCCAAACAGATTCACCTCTATGGTTGCGAATGTCGGCGGACCTGAGGGCATCTCTATAAATTTGACTGTTGCATCCGGATAGACGCTTTCGCACTTCTTTTGGATTATTGGTCGTATTCTGTGAACCATCATGTATGAAGCTTCATCTCTTCCATGTTTAGGAGTTAGATTTACAACTATTTCAGCTTGATTCTTTAGATTCTTAAATCCACTTCCCTTTACTAGCCCTGCATAATCAAGTGGAGCACCTTGACCCAAAAACATCTCCATATTTAAAATCTCTTTCTCTTTTTTTAGCTCGGTAGCTACGCACTCAATTACCTCTTTGGTCTGATTTATAGTGCTGTTTGTCGCTGTGTCAACATATATACTAAAGGTGTCGGCACTTTTTCCGGGTAACATTTTTGCGAGAACGATTCTAGTAGGTATCATCATAAGTGAAAAGATTAACAGACCTAAAACTATAAAGCCTATTTTTCTCTGCTCCTTTCTATCGCTCGCTATTTTATATATGTACTCTTCCATAATTTAATGGTGTCCTTTGGTATGTTTGAGAAGTTTTTTTGCCAAGAAAGGAGTAAAAACATAAGCGACAAAAAGTGATACGGCTAAGGCGACGGGAACGTTCAGAGGAATAGGAAGCATAAACTGTCCCATCATTCCGCCAACAAAAGCCATGGGTATCATGGTAAGCATAATCGCGATTGTTGCTATGTTTGTTGATGGTCCAATCTCATCTGTGGCTTCTATAATTATTTCGTCAAAATTTTTATGCACAGACTCTTTTAAGTGCATTCGCCTATGTATATTTTCGATAACAATAATAGCATCATCCACAATAAGCCCTAGGCTGAGTAAGAATGCAAAGAGTGTAATCCTGTTGATGGTTTGATCCGTCATCATGGCAATAAAAAGTGTAGCTGCGAGTATCATGGGCA
The DNA here is from genome assembly GCA_030646745.1 of Sulfurimonas sp. Classification (GTDB taxonomy): domain Bacteria; phylum Campylobacterota; class Campylobacteria; order Campylobacterales; family Sulfurimonadaceae; genus Sulfurimonas. Next base: position 3,088 of record JAUSKV010000080.1, read on the forward strand.
CTGCAATAGTTACAACAAGAGATTCTCTCCAGCCTAAAAAAGGGATGAGAATAAGAGATATTATGGCAATTGTTAAAACAAGGTGATGCACAAGCTCATTTACCGCCTCGTTTGCCCTCTCTCCATAATTTCTGGTAACAATATAGCCCAAACCATTCTTGCCTAGCTCCTCTTCATTCTCCTTTAATGTTTCTATAATACTTTCAGCCAGATGAACGGCGTTTGTCCCCTTTAGCTTTGAAATAGTCATAGTAACTTGGTCCTGAGTATCTGAAAATGGAGAGCCGTCTGCTTGATAGTTGATAAAAGCCTCTTGATAATTTTGTATATCATAAAAGTATTTAACATCGGCAATATCTTTGAGATAGATAAGAGAATCCATATATTTTGCGATAATGAGATTTTGGAGGTCTTCTATATCGTTGATGGCATTTTTAACTCCAAACACTATGAGCCGATTCTCTTTTGTCGGCAAATCAACTTCCGGAGAGTTTTTTGCGATTGCCTGAATAGATTGAACCACTTGACCGATGGAGATATGATAACCTGAGAGTTTATCAAGGTCTAAAAGAACATTGAATTGCGGTTTCTTTGCCCCTTTTAAAGTGGTTTTTGAAATATGCTCAATAGAATTTATATCTTGTTGAATATCTTTTATTTGTTTATAGAGAACAATATGGTCAATCCCTTTCTCCTCCTTTTTGTAAAAGGCAACCGTTACTATAGGAACATCAATATCAATATCAAAAGGTTTCACGAGTGGCATCATAGCTCCACCCGGCAGTGAATCCATGTTCTGCATAACTTTGTCATAGAGTTTTAGATTTGAGGACTCTCTATCTTGACCGATATCGTACTGTATATTTAACATGCCGACATTATGCATAGCAGTGGAATAAATATCCTTTATGCCTTTTATTTCGCTTATTCTTCTTTCTAACGGTTTTAAAACTGCATTATTTATTTCATCCGGTGAAGCACCCGGCATGGGAACAATTATAGAGCCGCCGCTTACTGCAATTTGCGGGTCTTCTTCTCTGGGCATAACGACTAAAGAGATATAACCCAAAGAGAGAATAGAAAATGCAAGAATAGCGGTGAGAGGGTTGTTTAAAAACCCCTTTGCCAAGTGCCCTGCAATATTATTTATCTTGTATGGTTTCATTTGATTCCTAGATAGTTGTCATGCGCAGCTTTTAGAGAACTTATAATCTCTTTTATATCACTTTTTTCTAAGAGTGTTTCGGGGGTGTCATTTTCTATATTCTTTAAAAAATTACTCTCTTTTTGCCCAACACCCATAAGTGCAATATTTGTCACGAGCCAATCACTTTTTCTAAGCTTCGCTCGGTCTATTACTGTATTTACAAACTCATCTTTTTTGTTAAACACTTGCTCTTGAAGCTTTGTCAGATTTTGATGTTGATACTCATCCAACCCATAGCCGTTTAGCTTGCCTATTAAGTAAGGAGTAACTTTGTATTTGCTTGGTAATTTTACAAATCTTTTTGATTGAAAAAGATTTATTTTTTCATTATCAAACATCATGTAAGCGTTAATTTGTATGTCGTAAAAATCGCTTTCCTTGCTTAACTTTAAAAATTCTTCTATTTTCGATATCTCATCCATATTAAAATATGTTGAGTATTTACGATTAAAATCTTCATCTTTATCCTGAGAAAGTGTTGCAACATAATCAACTCTTGATTGAATATATTTAACCGCAGCTAAATTAATTTTTTTATTATCATATTGATAAAAATTAGTTAGCTTTTCATCCAGTCCTCTTAAGCAAAACAGCCCAATAATTAGAGCTATCAATATTGAAGATAACAGCAATAACTTGACATTTTCTATACGTTTCATTTCAATCCTTTTTGCATCCCTTTTGATAAGAAGATTTTATATCAATACGCATAAAAAAACAACACTATCTATTTGTTATGCAAATATTAATTAGAAATCTTACTTTATTACACAAAGTTAATATAAATAATAAAAAATAATAACAATCTTATGAATATATATTCAATAAATTGATATGCTTACAATTAGAAAAAATTTAAAGGGTGTTTATGAAAAATGTGCTAATGACGACTATCTTAATGTTTGGGTTAAGCCTTACTCTTAATGCAAAAGATATTGATGGCAATATACTTATCGTAAAAAATAATTTATCGTATGAAAAAGATAAAAATGAAGTTTTTACAGGTAATGCTTACTTCTTTTTTGAAGACGGTAAAACAAAAAAAATCGTACCTTATTACCAAGGACAAATGGACGGTAGATTGACGGAGTGGCGAAGTGACGGAGCTATAAAAACTGTTGCTTATTTTAGAAAGGGTAAGCAAGACGGTGAATATATAGGTAACTTTGAGAATGATAAAAAAGCGGTAGTTGCTTATTTTAAAGATGGACTACAAAACGGGGAAGTTGCTACTTGGTATGAAAACGGCAGAAAAAAAAGCAGTTCTTATTTTAAAAATGATCTTCAGGACGGCGAGTATAAAACTTGGCATGAGAATGGAAATTTAGCATCTCAAGGACTCTATATAAGCGGTAAAAAGGACGGTATTCAAAAAAAATGGCATGAGAATGGACAGCTAGGATATAAGGCTTTTTTCAGTAATGGTAATATTATGGGAGAAATTGACATTTGGGATCAAAATGGCGTTTATGTGCCAAAAAAATAGTATATAATTTCGTATTTATCTAATATACTAGGAACAAACATGCCAATTTCAAGAGGCACTTCATTGTGCTCCGCAAACTTTATTGTTATTTCTATGATTCCTATACTATTTTTTTTAGCTATAGTCATGGGATACATGGGAATAATTCCGCTTAATGTGCCACTCTCTTCGGTCTTGATTATTGGATTTATTTTACTTACCTTCTTAATGTTTACTAAACATAATGCTAATTACAGTATTTGTAAAATGCGCTCTTCTTATATAAAAATGGAGCACACCTTAAATTCTAAATTAGAGGCAAACTCTTTGGTTATTAATAGCGAGAGAAAATCTGTACTAGATATAGGAGATTTTTTAAATCACTACTATGCAGATATTAGAAATAACAACTTTGTGGCAGTTGCAGCATCTATATTTCCTATGTTGGGAATATTAGGGACATTCTTGGCAATCTCCATCTCGATGCCTACTTTTTCAGTTTCGGATACCACGGCTCTAGACAATGATATATCTATTCTTTTAAGTGGTGTAGGCTCTGCATTTTATGCTTCTATTTATGGAATTCTGCTCTCTTTAATATGGACATATTTTGAAAAAAGCGGTCTTAGCAAGATAGACCATTATTTTGCAGCTATTAAAGCAAGATTTAAATCAAATGTATGGTCAAATGATGAGTTGACAATCTATAAATATTCACAATATGAACTCAAAGACAATAGATTCCTTACGGCATTGCGTGAAACATTTAATCTTGATTTTGTTAAGACGCTCAACGAGCAGCATTTATCAAGTTTTAAAGAGATTATGTATGAAAGCAATTATAACTTTACGCAAATATCAAGCCATCTTCAATATGCATCCAAAGAGCTAAAAGAGACACTTTCATTAATGGATAATAATCAAAGTGCGCAAGAAGCGAAAAATCAGATAGAGAAAAATCTATTAGACTTTACCTATGCAACAAAGAGTCTTGAAAAGAGCACTAAAATATTTAATGCCCATCTTACTACTTCACTTGATAAAACATTTGAAAAGATTGACACGGAGATAGGCGATATAGTTATAAAATTGGCAGATTTCGCAACACATGTGAGTTTAGAGAGCAAAGAAGTCCAAGATAGTGTAAAAAAATATCATCAGATGATAGCTAGTCAGATAAAAGCTCAGTAAATGTTTTACAAAAACGAAAATGATGATAACACAAACTTCTGGATATCGTATGCTGACCTTATGGCGGGCTTGCTTTTTGTTTTTATTCTGCTTATTGGTGCAATAGTTGTAAAATCAATTGTGCTCAAAACAAATCTTGATAACAAAGAGAGCTCTTTGGAGAGTTCAACTCGAATGCTGCTTTTAAGAGACACAGAAGTGCAAAAACTGAAAAAATTGCTCGAAGCGAGAATGAGTGAGCTGAAGAGTTCACAGGATTCCTTGGTTTTGACAAGAGATTCCCTCAAGTTAAAAACAGAAGAGATAGTGAATTTGAACAATATTTTACTCTCGCAAAATATGAAAGTTGATGATTTCAACTCAAAAATTATAATCATACAAAATTTACTCAACGAAACAAATGCAAGCTTGAGCAATCAAAACAAAAAGTTACAAGATTATGAGGACAAAGTTTTAATACTTTCCAATGAATTAAGCGGCAAAAATGAAACATTAAAACTAAAGGATAAAGAGCTTTTAGATCTATTACAAGCAATAGAACAGAAGCAGACTAAGTATGATGTGCTCATAGCAAAACTTCAAGCACAAAAAGCTAAAATCAAAGGTTTGACAGGCATAAAAATAAAGCTTATTGCAGAACTAAAAGAGAGTCTCGGAAAAAATGTTGAGATTGACCCAAAAAGTGGCTCTTTAAGATTAGCATCCAATATATTATTTGACAAAGGAAGTGCCGAGTTAAAGGAGTCATCCAAAATTGAGCTGAAAAAAGTTTTTATTGATTATATCGGAGCATTGATAGCAAATAAAAGTATAAAATCTCAGCTTGATAGGATAAGCATAGAAGGGCATACAGACAGCGATGGAGGCTATTTATATAACTTAAACCTCTCCCAACAAAGAGCATATGCAGTTATGAACTATCTTTTAACACTAGATTTTACTAACGATAACAATCTTAAGCCTCTTTTAGTGGCAAGCGGTCGCTCGTATCAAGACACTATTTACAATAAAGATATGGTAGAAGACAAAGATGCTTCAAGAAGAATTGAGATTAAATTTAGCTTGAGAAATGATGATGCTATGGATGAGATTGGCAGGCTGTTAGATTTTGAATAAATTTGAAGCAAAGAATATTCACATAGCATCTGAATATCTAAAAAATAAGTTAAATGCATTTAAGAAAGTGGAGAGCAACAATATAAAAAGTGAAAATGTCTATATTGTTGTAGGGGAAAAAGAGTCACTCTTTAAGAGAATTATCAATTTAATATTTAAGTCCTAGGATTCTATAATAGCTGAAAAACATAGCTGTCATCAATGTTCTTCACATTATATCTATAGTAGCCGTCTAATTCAATAACTACTCTATAGTAGCCATCATGATTTCCTACTCTTATCTTCGTAAAGACATTTTCAGTGATATTCTGCTCATAAAATTTGACACTTTTACTGCTTTTAAAATCTATCACGATTCTGTGCGGCTGAACAAGCAGAAAGTTTCTTATGATTTTATCATTGGTGACAATTTTAAAATATTTTTCCGATGAATAAAAACTTGCATATTCAAAAGAGGCTATTTTTTGATATTTATCCCCATTCTTTGCAGATTGTTCTTCTATGTTTACTGTCTCTTTTTTCGCAGAATCTTTTTTTACATTCTCTTCTTGAATAGTATCATTAGAAGTATTGTTTTGAGATATGAATATTGGCTTATGCCAATCAACAGAATTTTCTAACTGGATAGTTTTATTCTCTTGCGAACCATCAAGATTTTTATACTGTATTGTTACACCCTGAAGAACTCTTGCTTGCGGAGGAAGTGCTATAGTTGCTTTTTTTAGTGGCAATATAACAGGAGTTTCATTTGTAGTATATGGAATATCCTTTTCGCCATCAGAGGGAAAAAAAGGATTTTCTCGAGCATCTAATACACCAATAATAATAAATGCAATTAGCAGTAATTTCACCACTTCAACCCTTATTTTTTATTTATTATATCATTTATTGTGTGGAAATCTCTTTGAGTTCAAAATACTCTCTTTGAAGCTCTGCATTATCATTTTTAAGTCTATTAATCTCAGATTGAAGGTAGTTTTCATAATCTTGAAGTCCAAAGAGAACTTCAAGCGAGTTTGTTCCATACAGCACGGCACCAAGATAGACACCCAAACCTAATACAAGTAAAATAAGAATCAAAAATTTTGCTAACGACAATCCCAGATATTTTTGAGTAAAGCTCTGAGAAGAGACATTTTCTTCATATAACTCTTCTATATTCATTTGGATAAAGCTTAATTAAACAGCGTTGAACCTAAATACTCGCCATACACAACCTCATTTTCTATCTCTAAAAGACGGTTGTACTTGGCAGTTCTTTCACCTCTAGCTGTTGAACCTGTCTTAATCTCTCCACAGTTAAGCGCAACAGCAAAGTCAGCAATAAAAGCATCTTCGCTCTCTCCAGAGCGGTGACTCATAACACATTTGTAGCCATTGCGTTGCGCAAGTCTTACAGTTTGCATGGTCTCACTTACTGAACCTATCTGGTTTGGCTTAATGAGTATAGAGTTTGCAATTCCTTTTTGGATTCCTTCATTGAGTATGCTTGCATTTGTAACAAATAAATCATCACCAACTATTTGGATTCTATCTGCCAATTTATCGGTCATAAGCTTCCAACCGTTCCAGTCATCTTCAGCCAAGCCATCTTCTATAGATACTATAGGATATTTATTACATAAATTTACATAATATTCAACCATTTCTTCACTACTAAGAGATTTGCCTTCGCCTACTAACTCATAACGACCATTTTTATAAAATTCGCTACTCGCTGGATCCATAGCTATTGCTATTTGTGTTCCGGCTTTATATCCAGCTGCTTCTATGGCTTCCATAATAATTTGAATCGGCTCTTCGTTTGAGCCTAAATTTGGTGCAAAACCACCCTCATCGCCAAGAGCCGTACTATGACCTTTAGCTTTTAAAATTGCTTTTAAGTGATGATAAACTTCTGAAGAAGCTTGAAGTGCGGTTGCAAAGTCATCAAATCCAACTGGCATAATCATGTACTCTTGAAAGTCAACTGAGTTGTCCGCATGCGAACCGCCGTTGATGATATTGAGCATAGGTGTAGGAATAACCATAGCATTTGCACCGCCTAAGTAGCGATAAAGTGGCATTTTAAGACTTTTTGCTGCTGCACGAGCTACCGCCATAGAAACACCAAGAACAGCATTTGCACCTAAGTTGCCATAGTTGTCAGTACCGTCAAGCTCTTTCATAGTTGCGTCAATAACAGCTTGATTATACGGTGAGAGACCTATAATAACATCTGATATTTTCGCATTCACATTTTCTACTGCTTGAAGTACGCCTTTGCCCATGTAACGACTTCCGCCATCGCGAAGCTCTAATGCCTCTCTTTTACCGGTGCTTGCCCCTGAAGGTACAACCGCACTCTCAACTGTTCCATCACTTAACTCTACCGTTGTTTTAACCGTTGGATTACCACGTGAATCCAATACCTCAATTGCGCTTATATTATCTATATACATTACTCATCTACCTCGCTTATTTCAGATATATCCATGGTCATAAGACTGCTTATTCCCATAGCACTTTTAATTTTGTCTTCTATCTCTTTTGCTAAAACCGGATCTTCTTTAAACTAAGCCTTAACATTTTCACGCCCTTGACCTAGTTTTATATCTTCATAAGAGAACCAAGCTCCACTTTTGTCAATTATATCAAGTTTTACACCATAATCAACAAGTTCACCCTCTTTAGAAATACCTTCTCCAAACATGATGTCAAACTCTGCTTGACGAAAAGGAGGGGCAACTTTATTTTTTATAACTTTTGCTTTCACACGGTTGCCGATACTGTTTTCTCCCTGTTTTAGGGATGCAATTCTTCTCACATCGATTCTCACAGAAGCATAAAATTTGAGGGCATTTCCACCCGTTGTAGTCTCAGGAGAGCCGTAACCCATCATTCCGATTTTCATACGAATTTGGTTGATAAATATAACAGTACAGTTCATTTTATGCAAAATACCAGTCAATTTACGAAGAGCTTTTGACATAAGACGCGCTTGAACCCCGACATTTTGGTCAGACATCTCACCTTCAATTTCAGATTTAGGCGTGAGTGCCGCAACAGAATCTATAACGATTAAATCAATCGCTCCGCTTCTGGCAATTGTTTCCACAATATCTAAAGCCTGTTCGCCGTAATCCGGTTGAGAAACAAGAAGATTATCAACATCCACACCTAAGTTTCTTGCATAGATAACATCTAGCGCATGCTCTGCGTCGATAAATGCACAAACTCCGCCGGCTTTTTGGCACTCTGCTGTTATTTGAAGTGCTAATGTTGTTTTACCTGAACTTTCAGGTCCATAAATTTCTACAACTCTTCCCTGAGGAACGCCGCCTATTCCTAATGCCAAGTCGAGTCCGAGAGAACCTGTACTAATTGCTTCAATAGGCGTAATCTCTTTATCGCCTAATCGCATCAAAGCACCTTTTCCAAATGCTTTATCTATCTGTTTCATTGCTAAGTCTAATGATTTTTGTTTGTTTGCGTCCATTTTCGGCTCACTTTTTATTAAATTTAGACTTATTATATGTCAATTTAAAATATTAGTTAAAAAACATTTCATTTTGTCATACTTTTTTTGAATTTATCTATTTTACTTATAGAAAAATCAGATAAATTAGGGTGAGATTTTATCCTTATTTGGTTAAAATTTAGTTTATAATAACTAAATGCTTTTATAACGGATATGTAACTTGAAAAAAACGCTAATAGCCCACTCTCCGGATGCCGATGATATTTTTATGTACTATGCCATCAAATTTGGTTGGGTAGATATGAAAAATACTCATTTTGACAATATCGCAAAAGATATTCAAACACTTAATGAAGATGCACTTGAGGGTGTTTATGACATTGTTGCCATAAGTTTTGCACTCTATCCGCATGTTAAGGATGAATATGCTTTGCTTCGTACTGCTGTCAGTTTTGGTGAGGGGTATGGTCCAAAAATTATCAAAAAAAAAGGTGCTCTCTTAAAGAAAAACTTTAAGGTGGCACTCAGTGGAAAACACACTACAAATGCTATGCTTTTTCGCATAGCATACCCACATGCCAGAGTAACTTATATGAACTTTTTGGAAATTGAAAGTGCTGTGCTTAGTGGCGAGGTGGATGCAGGAGTTTTGATTCATGAGAGTATTTTAACTTACAGTAGTGAACTTGAAGTTGAAAGAGAGATGTGGGATATTTGGCAAGAGTTAGCAGGAGAGGATTTACCTCTTCCTCTTGGCGGAATGGCAATTCGTCGTTCCATTCCACTGGGCAAAGCCATAGAGTATGAGGCAACATTAACCAAAGCCGTTCAAGTAGCAAGAGATCATAAAGATAGACTCTCGAAGATGCTTCTCGAGAGAGATTTGGTTCGTATAGATGCAGCTACATTAGATAAATATCTTGAACTCTACGCAAATGATGACTCAATAACCCTAAATGAAATACAATATAGAGCGATTAATAAACTCTTTGAGATAGGCTATAAACATGGCTTTTATGAAGTGGAAGTTAAAGTAGAAGATTATCTAATTCCTACAGAATATACAGCATTAAGGAACTCATAGATTATGGAAGCAAAACTTATAGCCTTAGGCATCGAAACTTTTAAAATTGCAATGTTGCTCTCTTTGCCAGGGCTTTTAACAGGTATGTTTTTGGGTTTGGCGGTAAGTATTTTTCAAGCTACCACACAAATCAACGAGATGACACTGAGTTTTATTCCTAAAATCTTGGGTGTTGTTATTGTTTTAGTTCTCACCATGCCTTGGATGCTCAACTCTATGACTGACTTTTCCAAAGAGGTATTTAACTTAATTCCGACATTTGTAGAGTAATGAATTCTAAGCGTATTAATTTTTTTCACTTCTCTTCTACCAAAATTGGAGGTTCTTTAGATGTTTTCATACTTGAAGAGGCTTCGGAGTTCAATCAAGATTATTATCTCATAGGCGCATGCAACAACACACTTCTCGGCACACAACCTCCGCCACTTATGATACTCAGCAAAAAATATGATTATATAAAAATTGAAGAGAACCTCCTAAAAATCGGTGCGGCAACTCCCTCAGGAAAAATAGCCTCCTATTGTAAAAAACATGACATTGCAAATTTTGAATTTGTATCGCATCTACCGGGAACTCTAGGCGGTTTAGTAAAGATGAATGCGGGATTAAAAGAGTATGAGATTTTTAATAATCCAATCTCTGTTTCTACATGTAATGGTCTAAAAGAGAAGGAGGAGATAAATTTTGTATACAGATTTACAGATATTAAAACTCCCATTTTAGAAGCAACATTCAATTTGTCGTACGGATTTGATAAAGAAAAAGTAGAATTATTCAAGAAGATGCGTCTAAACCAGCCAAACACACCAAGCGCAGGAAGTTGTTTTAAAAATCCGATCGGTGACTATGCAGGAAGATTGATAGAAACAGTCGGACTCAAAGGATATAGGGTTGGAGGAATGGAGTTTAGTGAAGTGCATGCAAACTTTTTGGTAAATGCAGATAATGGCTCATTCGATGATGCGATATTTTTAATCCAAGAGGCACAAAAGAGAGTTTACGAGCAGTTTGGTATTTGGCTTGAAAATGAGATTATTGTTTTAGATAAGAGATTCATAGGAAGCGATTCACCACTATTAAATCCACATGTGTAGTAGCGAAGAAATACCTTGATGGAAGTACTAAGGAATGTGAAAATACAAGCTAAATAAAGACCCACAAAGTTTCTAAATGAAGAATCTTGACGAGGATTAAGGATTAGAAACAGTAGATTAAGCTAAAAAGAAAAACTTGCAATTCATAAAAAAATACAAATTTTTTTCTAACTTTTTACAATTCCAATTGATTTAAAGTACTATTTTTCCATCTTTTCTTGTTTTATAATTTATAAGAAAATCACCTTTTCCCTTTCCTTTTGCGAAACTGCTTTTATACCCAAAGCCTTCAACAAACACTCTCGTTTTTTGTCTCGCTTCTTCATTACTAAAATTTTCATATTCTATTCTGTAGAGAGCGCTATATATTTGCGCTCTTCCTGTTCCATGATAACAGTGTATTAAAATCGGATAGTTGGCTTTGTCGTCCAATACTTCATAAAATTTACTCAGTGTTTTTTCTGTTGGGAGTTGTCCTGAGGGAATATTTATATGTTTAATTTCAAGAGCATGTTCCTTATTTATATTTTTGATTGCTTTGTCTTCATTGTCAATATTCATCTGTTTTTCAGGATTAAGTTCATCTTGTATTCTAGGGTCTAGTAAATCTATAACAGTTTTTATTTTATTTTCTACTAAAAAACCTTCTAATTTATCTGGAGGAATGAGTGCTGATTTGTAAACTTTACCTTTACTTATCTCTTCAAAACGATAATTAAAATGCACATGCCATACATAATATACAGCAGCTATAAATAGAAAAGCCAAGAAAGCTTTCAACATATTTTTTATGGATAACAAATTTATTTTAGGGTTCATATTTCATCTCTTTAAATTTTTTTGTATTTTACTACTAGATTGCTAACCTTGAACCCCATCTGCACGAGGTGAGAGTAAAAACTTGAAAAATATTTTTATATAGAGCATAAAAGGTATCGCCCAAATAAGAGAAGCATACAGATACAACTCTGCCCTATATTCCTCAAAAAAAGGAACACTTGCTCTCATAAATGTTGCTAGAATTATCAAACCAACCATTGTATGTGTATATATATTTGCGCTCAAATGACGACCTGTATGTATCCAAGAGATAATAATCATAACCATAAGATAGGTTAGTCCATATCCGCCACTTGTGATAAAGTGTCTAAAACTACTGATATTTTGAATGTCTCCATTTAAAATTGCCCAGCCCATTAAAGCATATCCAAGTCCAAATTGAATGAAAATCAGACTCAAATAGATTACATACGGTTGGTTCAGGATGAACTTATCTTTTAAAATATAGTCGCCTGTAATGGCAATAATAGCCGCACCAGTTGCTAATCCTAACCAGCCAAGTGCTGAATTATTTGGATATAAAAATTCTATAGTTGTAAAAACAATCACACTAAATATGGCAAGATTTGTTAAAGGTGGACGCGCTATATAAACATCATCAATGCCCTTATCTTCCATCAACTCATTTATAGCTTCCATATTTACACGCCTCATAGCAAGGAGTATTAATATTACACTTGCGCCAAGTGCAACTTTGAGTATTTCCATGGGCGGTGTATCACTGTACCCTGCCATAGAGAGATAAAACCAGCCTTCGATTATAAAAAGAGATACCATGGCATACCCCAAAGATGCATGTCTTTGTAATTTGTCCAAAACAGCATCTTTTGCAAACCAAATAAGCCATCCCAACATAGACAAATTAAGTATAGCAGCCAAATAAATACCTGTAATATCAATAAACCAAAAACTAAAGCGTCCTGCTACCCATAAAATCATGGCGTATTTTAAACGCTTACCAATAAATGGAACAGTCCCTGGAAAAAGTTCTGGAAGTCCAGTTGTTAAAAATGCCATCGTTCCTGCGGTTAAGATTCCAAAAATCATCTCATACACATGCCAAACTAAAATATTGTTCATAAAAGGTATATGTATCACTCCGCCCCAAACCAAACCCCATAAAAGCATAGAGAGTATCATGTAAGGTGCTAAGAGTAAAAATATTGGTCTAAAACCATATGCCAAATAAGGGGGAACATTTTTCTCATCAGGATAGTAAAGATAGTGGTTTGTAGCATGAAGTTGTTGTACTTTTTCTGTTTGATTGCTCATTATTTTAGTTCCAGTTCAAAGGTATTTATTATCTCTTCATCTTGTAAAATTTCTGCACTTTTGCCATAAACATATCTGTCATCTCTCTTATTTTGTGCTACATCAAATCTAAACTCTTTTACAATATGCCCTGGGTCGGCTTTTAGTAGTAACATAACATCACTCAGGCGAATTGCCTCCATCAAATCATGCGTTATAAAAAGTATGCTTATCTCTTTGTTTGCAATCATTTTTATTAAAATTGCTTGTAACTCTTTTTTTAATCCAATATCAAGTGCCGAAAAAGGTTCATCAAGAAAAAGCAGAGAGGGTTTGAGAACCAAAGCTCTTGCAAAACTTACTCTTTGTTTCATCCCACCACTTAAATCTTTGGGAAATTTATCAAAATCATCTTCAGTAAGTCCAAATTTAAGAGCAATTTCTTGCGCTTTTTGAATACTTTGCCTTCTGTTTTCTCCTCTTGCTATGAGCCCTAGCGCAATATTGTCGATTGTATTTTTCCATGGTAGCAATCTTGCCTCTTGAAAAGCAAAAGCACTACTGGCGAAGGTATTTGTAATGTTTCCCTCTTGCACATCAAGTATGTTGGCACAAAGATGTAAAAGAGTAGTTTTTCCGCCTCCGCTTGGTCCTACAATAGAGAGAACTTCTCCTTTGTTGAGTGAAAAATTTATATTTTTTAAGATTTCAGTAAAACCAAAACGATGGTTCACTCTTTTGACCTCTAATCTCTCCACAACTCCACCTCTCTTTTAATAGGCTCAAGTATAATGTACTCGATAAACATAAGTGAACCTATCATAATAACTACTATTGCCAGTGCAGTCGGGGTATCTAGCTGACTTCTTGCAATAGCTAAAGATGCGCCAATTCCCGTACTAGTAGCAAGTAATTCAGCCATGATAACAATCTTCCAAGCCATGCCAAGACCGCTGACCCAAGCTGGAAAAACATAAGAGAAGATATGTGGAAAATAGACATCAAAAAATTTCATATGCCACGGTAACCGAAAACTCTCAGCCATCTCTTTTAAATCGCCATCAAGTGTGCGAGTTCCCTGAAGCGCTCCAACAAAGATGATAGGGAAGGAGGCTACAATAACCGTAAATATAACGGTTTCATCGCCCATTCCAAACCATATCATAGCAAGAACTATCCATGCAATAGGCGGCATACCTACAAGTATGGTTACAATCGGACGGCTCATCATAGAAGCTGTTGCAAAAAAACCTGCAAGAAGTCCAAGTGTTGTGCCAATTAAAAGCGATAATCCAAAACCCAGAGATGCGCGATAGAGAGTAGTTTGTATTTCAGCAATAACATTTTTGTTATTAAGCATGAGATTGAGTGTTTTGAAAGTCTCCAGAGGAGAAGGAAGAACTAAATCGCCATATATTTGATTTCCCATGTCCCAAAGTGCTATAAAAAGCAATATTGTAGCTATCGCTCCCCACCCGCTCCAAAGATAAGCGGGAAAGTCTTTGATAATTTTGAGTGCAAATTTCATAAATTAGAGTCCAAAATAGAAACTATCTTGTGGTAATTTTTCGCCTATACTTTTAGGGTCTTCTTCTTTAAGTACATTAAAGAAAAACTCCAAATCTTTTTTTGCATCAACAGCGTTTACACTTTTAAGTCTTACATGCGCGATAGAATCACTTACTCCCTCTTCGTTTAACATGTCAAGCGTTTTTACAACCAACTTTCCAGCTTCTTTAGGGTTAGAGATATACCAGCGTAAAGCTTTGTCATACTCTTCTTGAAATCTTTGTATGACATGTTTATCTTTCATACGACCCATAACTGCAATACCTGCTTGTGGAATATCACCTGTGGTATTAAATATTTTAGCCCACTCTTCTTGCAAATCAACACTTCTGAACAAATCAGGCGCAACTACGCTAATAGGAAAAGATTTTGTTTTACGAAGAGCTATAGAGATAGCAGGTTCAGCTAAAAGTGCGTGGTCGATTCTTCTCATAATCAACATCTGCATAGCGTCAATAGGGCTTGCAACATAAACAAGCTCAAAATCTTTTTTTGGGTCTAAACCTTCTTTTTTTAGGAGATGGCTAAATACAATATCTGGCATATCCCCACGAAAAGGAACAGCTATTTTTTTACCCTTAAAATCTTTAAGAGTTTTGAGAGAATTATCACGGCTTATCATCCCTAATATTCCCCAAACAGAGACATTTAAGAGCTTTATGTCTATCCCTTTGTTGTTTAAAATAGCTGCAGTGTTTGTAGGAACAGCTAAAAAATCAACATCGCTTTTTATAGCTAAAGCACGAAGCTCATCAGGATTTTTCCATAGTTTAAACTCAATTTTATCTGCTACATCTTTGAGAGCATTTGTCTCTATCATGCGCAAAATCGGATGTGAAACAGAAGCAAATGGACCAGCTATGACTATTTTGTCTAACTTCTCCTCGGCATGAAGAACACTTGTGCCAAGTAGCATCAATGCAAAAAAACTGTAAATAAAACTTTTCATAATTAAACTTCCTCTAAAAAATAATTTCCAAATATTACTGATTTTGATATTAATTATCGTTGATATTAATCAAGCTTAAAAAAGATATCCCATTCTTACGATAAATCTCTTTTTTTCAAGTGGTTGGTACTCTTTTAAATCATAATTTGTTAAAAATGATACACCTACGCCAAAATGAATTTTTGGTTTGCCAAAAGGCAAAAATTCTATTTGAGGTGTTATGTAACCCGCACTTCCACTGAATGCTTTAAATGGAAGCATTGATCTCAGCTGTGCATTTGTGTCA
The DNA here is from genome assembly GCA_030646745.1 of Sulfurimonas sp. Taxonomy (GTDB): domain Bacteria; phylum Campylobacterota; class Campylobacteria; order Campylobacterales; family Sulfurimonadaceae; genus Sulfurimonas. The sequence goes on from JAUSKV010000080.1 coordinate 18,600, forward strand.
CTTCCCATGTCTGTGGTGGAGTTATATTTAAAGTTATATTCAATACCAAGATTTATTTGGTTTGTAATAGCTTTTACAGTAGATACATCTAAACTTATTTCATTCCCAAAATCATAATCATTATGTGCTTTTGGTCTGTATGTGTACATGGCATGAGTATCAACTCTCCAACTTTCATCAAACATATAGGAGAGTCCAGTGCCAAACATATACTCAAACTCTCCTGTTCCCATCTGTGTGGGCATAGGCGTATTAACTCCCGAAGCAAATGCGGGTGCTTTTTTAAAACCGCTATCCGTAGAACCAGTTGGAAGTTTGATTCCACCATCAAGAGAGAGTTGAAATCCATACTCACTCATAGGCAATAGAACATGCCTTGCGATGACAGTTAAATCACCAATACCGCTATTGTCTATGGATACATTATTCGCTCCAAGTTTTGCTGTTGCTTCTATATTTTTGTAGGGAAGAATAACGCCGACACTTGTTGTGTCACTTAAACCATACATAAGCTCAAGCATTGTTATCTTCGCTGTAGCATCCAAGTTTTCTTTGTTTTTTACCTCGTCTTTGCCATTAAACATGCTGTCTCTATCAAACGCAATATATTTCAAACCCATTTTTAATTTTCCATCGGGCAATACCGTTGCTCCACCTTTAGAATTTATTGCAGGAATTACATCTGCAATAAGTAAAATAGGAGCTATCAGAAGTGAAGTTAATATAATCTTTTTCATTTTATTTTCTCGTTTAATTTATTTTTTTTGATTTTACGCACTCAAACGAACTCGTTCGTTTGAGTGGCAGGAACAAATGTCTTTTGTAGTTATTTTAATTGCTGTTTAGGAGAATAAATAGCTAATCGTTTTTTATATATAAGTGCCAATAAACGCACTCTTCATTTATATATAATTGTTTTTGTACAATGCTTTAAGCATCTTCATATGTACATTTTTTTAAACCTCTATTGTGTTCATTAATTCCAAATTGGAACAGACTTACTTAAAAATGAGTGTGACTGTTAATATTATTTTTTTTATCATTTATCTCCTTATTTATATTTTTTTCTTACATAAAGAACAAAACATTCATCTTTGAACTAGCTAGTAAACGAGTTATTACTTTGTTAAATAATTTTGTCATCTCTTTCTCCTAAAGTAAAGATTTTGTTATTTTAAATACCTGTTGTTGAGATATGTCTTTATATCTCATAGAGACTATTCTCATAATAGGACACAGCATCTTTTTTGACTTGCTATATCCAGATTTTTTAATTATGCTCTCTATCTCTGATTTGAGTTGTATGTCCGACATCTTTTCTTTCCTTATTGATAATCATTTTCAACTATAAAATTCTACTATTACTTTTCTTTAGGATATATTAAATTGATAATCAATTTCATTTATCCTAAAAATGTTAAGGTTAATTTTTAATCTAAGAGGCACAAAAGGGAGTTTACGGGTAGCTTTGGATTTGGCTTAAGAATGAGATTATTGTTTTAGATGTGAGATACATGGGCAAAAATTCACCGCTTTTAAATCCACATGTGCGGTGAGCGCTAGTGAGGACGCGTGTCCGTACGCCATATAGTAGCGTAGGATGAATGCCCTTGGGGTACCAAGCATAACATGTGGAGTGGTTTCTAAAAACGAAGCAATAAGCCTGCATAGACTCCGGAAAAACTTAAGTCCATAGTGGCATTTGTACTGCCCTCTTCATCAATCTTAATCTTTTGAACTCTATATCCAACTTCCAGTGCCGGCTGAACAATCGGCATAAAGTCGAGTGTATAATCAACTTTTGCTCTAAAATCATAGATACTGCTTGAGTTGTATCCAATATATTTCAAATCCGACTCAAGACCTATATTTGTAGATGGAATCTGAACTCTTGCTCTTGCGTATAAAAGAGGAATTGCAAGAGAGGTTGATTCGCTGTATGAAGTGTTTACAACTCCATTAATTGTCATATTTCCTGTCGCCTCATAAGAGACGTTTGTAGCTTTAACATCAATACCCAAATCTATCGTTATCCAAGGCATATTATCTAAGATATTGTAATAAGGAATAATGTCAAACTGTTTCATCTCTAAAGTGCTGTTTGCCGTAGTGGCGACGCTAAACTCTTTGAATGAACCTGTTGCTTCACCGCTATTCTTGACATTTGTATATTCAACTCTTAGGTTTGGAAGAATAGGAATTGGATGTTTTACAAGCAGCCATGCGTAGCCATTTGTTTCATCTTTCTCTAAAGATTTGTCGTTACCTGTCCCACCGCTTGATGATTAGGTAATTTCACCGCTCGCTTTTTGTGCCCATGCACCGACACCCATCTCAACTCTTGCTATATCTGCAGTAGCAACAGTTGCAAAAATAGCCCCACATGCCACGATTGATAAGATTTTTTTCATAGTGAACTCCATAAATTAATATGAATCATTGTATCAAAGAGTTTTATAAAGAGTGTTTAAAGTACGGGAGTTGTTATTTTAGGGCAAAAAAGCCCTAAAACAGGAGAAAAGAGAGTAGAAATTATTTAACGGCAGCCATTGCAGCGTCGTAGTTTGGTTCTTCTGTGATTTCCGGAACGATTTCTTTGTACGTAACAACGCCATCCGCGTCAACTACAAAGATTGCTCTACATGTTACACCGGCTAAAACTGAACCGCCAAGTAAAACACCGTAAGCATTTGCAAAGTCTTTGTTTCTGAAGTCTGAAGTAACAGTTAGTTTGTCGATTCCCTCAGCTGCACAAAATCTGCCGGAAGCAAACGGTAAATCTAAAGATACGATTGTAGCTTTAACACCCTCTAACGAAGCAACTTTAGCGTTGAAATTACGAGTTTCAGTAGCACATACACCCGTGTCAAGTGAAGGAACAACGATGATTAATTGCTTAACGCCCTGAGCACCACCCACTACAACATCACCTAAACCGACTGAATTTACAACTATAACCTCTGGCGCTTTATCACCAACATTTACTTCATTTCCTAATAATTCTAAGTCTGTACCCTTGAATTTTGTAGTTGCCATTTTAGCTCCCTAGTTTGATTTGTTCAATTTTACCAAAAAAAATTCTTTTACAAGAGACCTTTTCTGTTGTTGAAAGAAGTATATTTTAAATCGGATAATTTAACTCTTAATTAGAAAAGGTCTCTTTTGAGATAAGATTTAATTAAGTTTATAGCTGACTTTTAGGTGAAATATCAAGCGCATTTAAAGAGCTAAATATCTCTTTTTCATACATCTCAACCGCTACTCTGCCTATCATTGCCGCATTATCGGAGCAGTACTTCAACTCACTCAGAAGCAATGAAGCTCCATGGGGTTTGAGCAACTCTTCTATCTGAGAACGAAGGTAAAGATTTGCACTCGCCCCACCTACAATCGCAAAACTTTGAGGTGGATTTGTAAGGAAATATTTTTTTAGTTTATGAATGATATGCGCCGTCGCTACATGCTCAAACGAAGCTGCAATATCTGCATAATCCTCTTGTGTACCATTTTCAACCGCAAGCCTGACGGCATTTTTTAGCCCAGAATAGGAGAAAGCAATAATTGGAGTTCGCATAAGCGGAATGGTAAAGTTATACTTTTTTCTCTCTCCGCTCATTGCGAGTTTTTCTATGAGCGGTCCACCGGGATAGCCAAGCCCCATCATCTTTGCAACTTTGTCAAAGCTCTCGCCAAAACTGTCATCCATGCTTTTTGCAACCGTACTGATTTCGTTGAGGCTTTTGACTTCCATCACCTGCGTATGCCCTCCGGAGACCAATAAAACTGTAAGCGGAAAGTGCGTCTCTTTTTCTATAAAGAGAGAGTAGATATGCCCGACCAGATGATTGACTCCGATAAGAGGAATGCCAAGTGCGACGGAGATAGCTTTCGCCATTGTAACGCCCTCAATAAGGGTAACGGCAAGTCCGGGAGAAGAGGTAACTGCTACAGCTTTGAGTTTATCAAAGTAAGGTTTACACTCTTCCAGAATTTTTGGCAACGCCTCCGCATGAAGCCTTGCCGCTAGCTCCGGAACCACACCACCATACACCGAGTGCTCCAACTCCTGAGAGATTTTTTTATGAAACAGAAGCTTACATGTTGCTATCTCTGTAATCGCTATAGCGCTGTCATCGCAGCTGCTCTCGATGCTTAATATCATTATCTCTTCTCCAAAATGTGCAGATACTCAAATGTCCTATCTGCCATGTGTTTTCTGTTTTCTGTCTTATCCGCTTTGAATCTTTGATACTCTTTCTTTTGCAAATCATATTTACCGTATTTTGACATAATATTTTTTACATCCTCTTCGCTCATGAGACCCTCATTATTGTAACTCAAAAAAATGTATTGAAACTTCGCATTCTTGATTAACTCCTCAAAGCTTGCATGCACTTCTTGCTTTTTAGAATAATCTGAGCGATTGTACTCTCTTAGCCCGGTTTTACCCTTTGGAATAAAATCATCATACTGCGTGATTGTGTTTAACATGTGGTAATTCGCACTATATTGTCTCTGATTGTAAGGCGGGTCAAGATACAAAATATCCCCCTCAATCTCTTTGATAAGTTCATTGCTGTCACGATTGAAAACCAAATGCGTTTTGCCATTTTCTAAAAAGTGTGCAGGTTCTAAAACCAACTCTTTTAATGCAGACTTTTTAACATGTTTTAAAAACGCCCCATAAACTGATGCAG
>JAUSKV010000087.1 GCA_030646745.1 Sulfurimonas sp.
TATACGGTTTTTATAACTATTTTTTGTTTTAAACCCATAATAGGTTCTTAAATCAATAACAAGAAGAAGTTCTTCTCTTAGAGTTATAAGACCTAGCACATCCGAGGCACTTCCTGCAATCTCAGTAAATTTAATATCCGATAAAACAATTTCTCTCAGATACTCTATATTTAATGCAAATTTTTCATTTTCCAAAGAGAAGATTAAAAACTTATTTGTATCTTCCTCTTTTACTTGCTTAACTTTAACTTTTCCATTTTTTATATCTTTGGATTCAATCACGACTCTTTTGAGTTTAGAAATTAAAATCTCCAAAGCAATAATTTGAACCAACGACTTTTTATACTTGTAAATAGCTATAATCGGGTCATTCTCTTTATTTATATACTCTATATTATTTTGGTCAATCTCTAGCGTATTATAAACTTCGCTCACGAGCATTGCATTAGATGAATAAACGCCGTTTAAACTCAGAAGTCTGCTTTTATCAGCCTTATAATCGACTTCACTCATATCCAATAAAAGATTCATATCAATCATACATACAATATTTCCGCTCACAGCGCACAAACCTCGAACACCGGCAGGTCTTAGAGGAAGAGGCATAAGCATAGGTACTCTAGAAATTTGGTTAATATCCCTCGTGGATATTCCATAACTCTCGTTACCATTTTTGATGATTAAAATCTCTTCTATTTTCATTTCACTCGACCTTTAGCAATTAATTGCCCTGTTGAAGTTCATCTGCCATGACAGCCAACTCTTCTACACCCTCACTGATGTGAGATACAGTCTCTATAATCAACTCACTTGCTTTACGAGATTCCATGGCATTTCTGGCACTGAGTTCAACCGCTTTTTGAATCTCATTAATACCAATAATAACTTGATTCATGCCCTCTATATTTTGGTCATTCACAGTTTTTAGACCTGTATATCTATCTAATAAATCAACCAACATATTTGTTATTCTGCCAATGTCATTAATCAGAGAATCAATCAGAGCTTGCTCATTTGATTGTGAACTTAAAAGATTATTCCAGTCACTTCTAACCGTATCAATCTCAGAGTTCATTGACTCAACGATATCATTGATTTTTTCTGTATTTGACTCCGAATCTTTTGCTAAATTTCTTATATCAGAACTTACAACTGCAAAACCTTTTCCAAAGTCGCCTGCTCTTGCTGCCTCTATCGAACCGCTAATAGCAAGCATGTTTAACTGAACAATAGAGTTTGAAATATTTCCAACTGTTTTATCAACACTTTTTGTCTCTTTTACAATCACATTTAACTCGGATGCGGCACTATTTCCCTCTAAAATCACTTCATTAAACGCTTCATGAATTTCACTAATGCTGTTTTTTACTACATTGAATGAGACTTTTAATAAATCAAAATTACGACGCGCTATCTCTATAAGTTTATCTATATCTTTTGCAGCTTCCATGCCGGCTTGAATAAGCTCTTTATTATTAAGTGCATTTTGATTTGTTGAGTGAGAGGATGACTCTATCTGGTTTAATGCAGAAGTTACATCTTCAAGTGCATTTTGAATATCTTCCATTGAACCACCAATAGTATCCGCTGAAAGTGCTATATCTTCTGCCGATTTTACGGTATCTGTCGAATATTTTAACTCTTCAGCCAAGTTTGAGAGTTCTTTGATATCTTCTTCTGTTTGACTTAGAGCATCCGATTGAATATCAATGCCATGGAGTGTTTTTTCAACTGATTGCGCTATTGCTTGAGATGCGTTAGCAATTTCCTGCGAACCGTCACTGATTTTTCCAACAAAATCACCAAGTCTTTGCGTATAAATACTCACGCTTCTTGCAGCCTCAACGGAATAAACGGCAATTTTTGTAAGCTCTTCCATTTTTAGACTAAGCGTATTCCCTTTTTTACCGTTGCTTGAGATAATTCTTGTTGTAGAACCAATGCTTTTAATAATGTTGTCTATGCTTCCCTGTATTTTATTTACAAGTTCAGAGATAAACTCCGCATTCTTTTCACTCTCTCCGGCTAAAGCACGGGTTTCATCTGCTACAACTGCGAAGCCTTTTCCATGTTCTTTTGCACGACTTGCTTCAATCGCAGCATTTAAAGCCAGTAAATTTGTCTGGTCTGCAATTTTGGCGATGAAACCAACAGCATTCCCAATATTTTGTGACGATTCTTTAAGCTCTTCACTCTTTTTTGATGACTCTTCGGCAACGGCAACTGCGGAATCCATTCTTCCGACAGATTCAGTAGTTTTTTGAACAGAGTTCATAATATTCTCACCGGTTGCGATTGTAGATGCAATAACGGTATCAATAGTTGAGTTCATTCTAGTAATATTTAATTTAATACTTTTTACATTATTTAAAGCCTGTTCACTTGCCCCGCTGTTCTCTTCAGCAGCGGTTGCAATCTGCTCCATCGATGATTTTAGCTCTTCGATTGCACTTACACTCTCTTGTGCATTCTCAAGTATAGTCATAGCAACACCTGCAATACTTTCACTGATTTGTTGCTGCTTTGCAAGTGTTCTTTGTCGTCTTTTATCTCCACCGCCTGAAGATGCTAACTCAGGAGATGAAGTCAAGGTTGTTTTTTTCATTAGTGCCATTACAAAATCCTTTTATTTCTTAATCTAGTGTTGCATAAAGCTCTTGAGCTTTTTTAACATCTTCTCTTGAAGGTTTAACTCTTATAGAAACATACTTAGTTTTTCCATTTTTATCGACTGAACGAAGAACAGTGGCATATACCCAGTAGTAACCTCCTCCTTTGCGAGCATTTTTTACATAACCTGTCCAAAAACCTTTATTTTGAACATCTTTCCATAAAGATTTAAAAGCTGAACGCGGCATCTCCGGATGACGAACTAGATTATGCGGATGACCTATTATCTCTTCAGCTCTCATACCCGCAATTTTTAAAAAAGAATCACTTGCATACTCGACAATTCCCTTCTCATCAGTCTCTGACAATAGATATAAATCATCATATAAAACTTCACCATCTTCTAAAAAGGTTAAGCCCTCGGTACTTAAATCATTATAATTTTTTGACACCGCAACCCTCCATATTAATCTTTAGGTAGAATACTATTTAAAATCTAAATTTATATTAAAAACATGAAAAGATTGGATTTGGCTAACAAAGAAACTACGATATGGCAATAAAACTGATTTCTAGGTATTTATAACTTTAATGTGGGTGTGGTGTGTAGTAGAAAGCCCTATTTTTCAAATAGGGCTTTAAATTAGGGTAGAGATTTTAAAGATTAGATATTGTCACGAATACCTAAATCTTGTACTAACTTAAGATAAGAGTCTCTGTTTGTTCTTTTGAAGTATCTCATAAGACGACGACGCTGACCAACCAATTTTAATAGACCAAGTCTTGAAGCGTGATCTTTTTTGAATACTTTAAGGTGTTCAGTTAAATCACTAATTCTACTTGTTAAAAGTGCAATTTGAACTTCACTTGAACCTGTATCATTCTCTTTGCGACCATATTTTGCAATAATCTCTTGTTTTTTAGCCGTATCTAAAGCCATAATAGCCTCCTGATGGGTATATTAATCTAACGATTACACATAGATGTATAAAAGCTGAACCGGAATTTTAGCAAAACTTTTCTTTTTATTTACTTTTTAATAAATATCTTGCATATTGATTATAAGAGTAACTCTATTCAGTAGCATCTCGGCAAAAATAAATCATAATGCTGTTTTTAGCTTCTTTGGATATAATCCATATTTACAAAAGAAAAAACTATATTTATAGAAAGTACAAATCATGTTAATAACAAAAGCTAGCGAATATGCAATTTTATCACTCATTGTTTTATCTAAAACAGATGCACCAATGGGCAGCGAAACACTCTCGCATGAGCTGTCGATATCCAAAAGCTTTTTAGCAAAAATACTCCAAGCTCTCGCAAAAGATGGAATTTTAAAATCTTACAAAGGTGTAAATGGCGGCTTTTCTCTGGCGAAAGCTCCAAAAGAGATAAACATGCTTGAAGTCATGTTGTCTGTAGAGGGGAAAGCACCCGCTGTATTTGAGTGTGCTCCGTCTGTAAACGATTGCCCCTCAAACAAAGCCCAAATGTGCTCAATATGGCCTTTTTTAAATAGACTTCAGGGCAAAATTGACTCCTTTTTATCTGACTTAACATTAGCTGATATATTAGAAGATTAGTGAGATAATTCATTTGGCACAAAAATCTACTCTCAAGCAACAGGTCGGAACAACTCTAAATTTCCTCTTAGGACAAAAAGATTTAAGTGTTGTAGCATTTGTAATGGCTATTTTAGCAATTATTATAATCCCTCTTCCATCGGCACTTCTTGATTTTTTTCTGACTATTTCAATAGCAATAGCTGTTCTAGTTCTGCTTATATCCCTCTATGTTCCTAAACCGACCGATTTAACAACTTTTCCGACTCTTATATTAATCATCACCCTTTTTAGGTTGTCTCTCAATGTGGCAACAACAAGAATGATTTTAAGTAAGGGGCATGAGGGTCCAGAGGCTGTGAGCGACATTGTCACAAGTTTTGGAAACTTCGTTGTAGGCGGAAATTTTGTTATTGGTATTATCATCTTCTCCATTCTTGTTCTTATTAACTTTATGGTTATCACAAAGGGTTCAACAAGGGTTGCAGAGGTTGCTGCTCGTTTCGTGCTCGACTCAATGCCGGGTAAACAGATGGCGGTAGATGCAGATTTAAATGCAGGACTTATTGATGATGCGCAGGCTAAAAGAAGAAGAGCCGATATACTTCAAGATGCAAACTTTTATGGAGCGATGGACGGGTCTAGCAAGTTTATAAAAGGGGATGCCGTTGCCGGAATCATCATAACTCTTATAAATATTATCGGTGGATTTCTTATAGGTGTCTTTCAACATGACATGGATATAGCCCATAGTGCCTCAACTTTTACCCTCCTCACAATCGGGGATGGGCTAGTTGCTCAAGTTCCGGCACTTATAATTTCTACTGCAACGGGTATTATGATTACCCGCTCATCCGGTGATGGCGATAATTTTGCCGAGGGAACCATCAACCAGATGATGGGAAATGCAAAGATTATGATGATGGTTGGCTTTGTCATGTTCTTGTTTGCTCTTGTTCCAGGACTTCCAACACTCTCAATGGGGGTTGTAGGAGCTATTTTTGCAGGACTTGGCTGGGCAACCTACAAGTATGAAAGAGGAGAACTTAGCATCCTTGATGTAGATACTATTTTGGGTAAAAAATCAAAAGAGCAGATAGAAAAAGAGCAGGCGGCAATAAAACCTAAAAAGACGAATGAAGAGATAGCCAAAGAAGAAGATAAAGCCTTAGAAGATATTTTAAAAGTTGAAATGCTGGAACTCACACTTGGGTACCAATTAATAAAATTAGCAGACGGTGCGCAGGGCGGTGATTTGCTAGAGAGAATCCGCTCAATGAGAAGAAAGATAGCAAGTGATTTTGGCTTTTTAATGCCACAAGTGAGAATACGAGATAATCTGCACCTTCAACCACAGCAGTATCAGATTCTTTTAAAAGGAATATCCATTGGAGAAGGTCAGATACAGCCGGATAAATTTTTAGCCATGGATAGCGGGATGGCAACAGGTGAAATTAATGGCGAAAAAACAAAAGAACCGGCATTTGGACTGGATGCCATGTGGATATTCCCTGAGCAAAAAGAGGATGCAATTATCAACGGCTACACCGTTGTTGACCCAGCCACAGTAATATCTACACATATGAGTGAACTCATAAAACGAAATGCCGAGGATCTTCTCACTCGTCAAGAGGTTCAGACACTTGTCAATAAAATTAAAAACGACTTCCCTGTTATTGTGGATGATGTACTGAAAGTTGCAAGCATAGGTCTCATCCAAAGAATTCTAAAAGCACTTTTACATGAAAAAATTCCTCTAAAAGATATGCTGACTATTTTAGAAACAATTGCTGATATAGCTGAATATACAAAAAATGTTGATGTGATAACCGAACAAGTCAGAGCAAAACTTTCAAGAATTATTACTCAAATGTACTCGAGTGATGATGGAGTTATACGACTTCTAACATTCGATACAAAGAGTGAGCAGATGATGCTTGAGAAGTCAAAAGAGCAAGACGGAAGAAGAAACCTACTCTTGAATGTAGGTGAGATAAATGCTCTTATTCAAGCCACGAGCGCTAAAGCGGCTGAGCTATTGCAAAAAGGTGTTTCACCTGTTGTAATTATTGTTGACCCCCAAATTCGCCGTGGAATTGCAGAGATATTTGAGCGCTTTTCTTTAGATGTTGTAACACTTTCACATGCCGAGATTGATTCAAGCGCTACTTTTGAAGTAATGGGTTCAATCTCAATAGAAAATAAATTAAATTAAGGTATAAAATGCAAGAGACAATTCACCACCTATCACACATAGACCTCGATGGATACAGCTGCCAACTCATCATGCGATACACCCCGTATAAAATAACAAACTATAATGCAAATTATGGGGCAGAAGTGAAACAAAAACTTGAGATGATTTTGGAAAACATCAACAGTTCTAAAGAGAGTGCGCTTATTTTGATTACTGATTTAAACCTGACAGCCGATGAATCAAGATGGCTCAACAGTGAGGTTATTAGACTGGGTGACAACCAAAAAGAGGTAAAGATAACGCTTCTCGACCACCATGGAAGCGGCGAAGAGAGTGCTAAAAAATATGAGTGGTACTATCTTGACACATCAAGGTGTGCAACGAAGATAATGTATGAGTATGCAAAAAAGAATTTTGAGTTTAGTGAACCCTCTTGGATGGAAAAATATGTAGCCGTTGTGAATGCGGTGGACATGTGGCTCCAAGAGGAGCATGACAATTTTGAGTTTGGCAAAGTTTGCATGCGTCTTATCTCAGAGACAAAAGAGCTAAATCGTGTCATGTTTGCAAAAGAGGATGAAGAGTACAAACTTGCTCTACTCCTTGAAGCTGCAAAATTTTTGGATGAAGAGAGTGCCAATATACTCCTTGATGATAAAATACACCTGATTAAGAAAGAGTTTTTCAGAGTTGATAAAAATGACACACTAGACAATCTCTCAACCAAATATATAGTCGATTTACTTGGCAAAAAAAGAGATGAAAACACTATCTACTATAAGGGATATCGTGGATTTTTAAGCTATGGAGTCGGCAATACATCTATCATCGGCAATGGCTTCTTACTCGCTTTCCCCGAGTATGATTTTATCGTGGATGTAAGCTACAGAGGAACCATGAGCCTTAGAGCAAATAATCAGGTAAGCGTCTCTCAAATATCAAAAGAGTGGGCAAACGGCGGAGGGCATCCAAATGCTGCAGGCGGACGAATTATGGGCTTTAAAGAGCAGTTTCGTTACGATAAAGTAAAACAGCAAATCGAAGCAATTATCAATGACAAAGAAGCTGTTGCTGGGGATTTAGAGTATAAAAGAGAGATTTAAAAACTCTCTCTTTCGGTTTTTTGAATCCAAGCCATCGCTTTCAAAGAAAATATGCCATTTAGTTATTTATAAAATATCTCTCAATCCCATCAGCCATGCCAAGAGCTAAAGATTTTTGGTACGCTAGACTTGCCAATCTTGCTCCCTCTTTTGGGTGGGAAATAAAACCCACCTCTACTAAAACGGATGGCATTTGAGCACCGACTAAAACCCAAAATGGACCTTCTCGAACTCCCGCATCTGTCACATCATCATAACTTTTTTTCAGAGAACCCAACATGCCGCCTTGCAAATCTATAGCCAACTTGTTGGATGCAATAATATTGTGACTGTTTATAGTATTTAAGAAACTCTCTTTACCATAAAAGTTCATATCGCTCATATCAGCAGAGTTCTCGCTGGATGCAACCCTCTTTGCTCTATCTGAACGAGATTTAGATAAAAAATAGCACTCTAGACCGGTTGCTTTATCTGCATTGCCTTTTTCTACCGCATTTGCATGGATAGAGACAAATATATCTGCATTTTTTTTATTGGCAAATTTGGTTCTGTCACTTAATTTTACAAAGTCATCACTCTCTCTTGTCATGTAAACCTTGTAGCCACGAGATTTTAGAATATTTCTCAACTCTTTTGCAATTTGGAAAACAACCACTTTTT
>JAUSKV010000089.1 GCA_030646745.1 Sulfurimonas sp.
AAATATTCCTCCGCATAATCCAAAAGAGATAATGCTTGGGTTGAAAGCACTCTTAGCGAATCCGAATATCTCTCTGATTGAGCTGATGGATCACATAAAAGCACCCGATTTCCCGACAGGCGGAATTATTTTCGGTAAAAAAGGGATAATGGACGCTTATGAGACCGGTCGCGGTCGCATCAAAGTTCGTGCAAAAGTCCATATCGAAAAAAAGGGCAACAGAGATGTTATCGTTATTGATGAACTTCCTTATCAAGTAAACAAAGCTCGTCTTATTGAAAATATTGCAAATCTAGTGAAAGACAAGATGATTGAGGGTATTTCAGAGATTCGTGATGAATCTGATCGTGACGGAATCCGTGCTGTTATTGAACTCAAAAAAGATGCAATGAGCGAGATAGTTCTGAATAATCTTTTTAAACAAACAAGCATGCAGACTACTTTTGGTATCATCATGCTCTCCATATTAAATCAAGAGCCTAGAATTTTTGGCATTATTACAATCCTAAAACACTTTATAAATCACCGTAAAACAGTCATTATTCGCCGTACAATTTTTGATTTAGAAAAAGCAAAAGCAAGAGCCCACATTTTAGAGGGTCTCAAAAAAGCTCTTGATATTATTGACCAGATTATTAAAACTATTAAAGCAAGCAAAAGTATCGATGAAGCAAGAGATAATTTAGTTTCAGAATTTGACTTCACACCGATTCAAGCACAAAGCATTGTCGATATGCGTCTTGGTCGCCTGACAGGGCTTGAGAGAGAAAAAATCGAGAATGAGCTTCGTGAACTTCTTATACTTATAGAGTACTTGGAATCAATCCTTAGAAGTGAAGAAATTTTACAAGGAATTATCAGTGAAGAGTTTGATGAGATACTTGCAACTTACACAGATGAGAGAAGAACTGAGATAGAAGATGACTATGATGACATTGATATCGAAGATTTAATCCCTAATGAACCGATGGTAGTAACCATTACACACCGCGGATATATTAAAAGGGTTCCATTAGCAGCTTATGAAAAGCAAAAAAGAGGCGGTAAAGGCAAAACTGCTGTTACCACCTATGAAGATGATTTTATAGAGAGATTTTTCACATGTAATACGCACGACACCCTTCTATTTGTAACCGACAGAGGTCAGTTGCATTGGCTGAAAGTGTATCGCATTCCAGAGGGAAGCAGAATCGCTAAAGGTAAGGCTGTTGTTAATCTTCTTAACCTTGTAGCAGATGAAAAAATTCGCTCTATCATTCCTACAACAGACTTTAGCGATGAAAAATCTTTGGTATTTTTCACTCAAAAAGGTGTAGTCAAGAGAACAAACTTGAATGAGTTTTCAAACATAAGAAGTAACGGTGTTCGAGCTATAATTTTGGATGATGATGATGCATTAATCACGGCAAGAATTGCAGATCAAAGCATTAAATATCTATTTATAGTTACTAAACTTGCGCAGTGTATTAAATTTGACATAGAAAAAACTCGTGATCAAGGTCGAAGCACTCGTGGTGTTCGAGGCATTAAGTTTAAACATGATCACGATGAAGTTGTGGATGCAAACATTATTGCAAGTGATGAGCAGGAGATTCTTATCGTGAGTGAAAAAGGTATCGGCAAACGAACAGATGCCGGAGAATATCGCCTAACTAACCGTGGTGGTTCGGGCGTAATTGCCATGAAGATGACCAGTAAAACCGGAAAACATGTAGTCGGCTGTCTCATGGTGGATGAGTCAATGGACATGATGGCGCTTACAAATGCAGGAAAAATGATACGAGTTGACATGCAGACAATCTCAAAATCAAGCAGAAATACAAGCGGTGTCTATATTGTAAAAGGAGATGATGTTTCGAGTATCTCCCGCTGTCCTAAAAATGAGGAAGATGAGGATGAAATTGAAGAAAGTGAATATCCAACGCTAGACTTGGAATAGAAGTTGCTTAAATCTTTCTATAAACCATATTAGGATAAAGAAATGAAGAGAGTAATATCGTCTAGTATCTTTGTAGCACTGATTACTACAATAATTACAGGTTGTTCTATGTTTGCTAAAGAATCATCTAGTAAAGATCTTGCGGAGCCTATTCCGGTTGAAAGAGAGCAATTAACTGAGAAAGAAACATCGGCACCAAAAATTTCAAATGAAGAGAATTGTGGAGTTCAAGCTACAGGTCCCTCTGGCGAACCACTATTAACTAAAGAATGTAAACTTGTTATTACCGTTCTAGGTCAAGGGGTTGCACCTGTAAATACAGTTTCTCCTGCACAAGCGTATGGATTGGCAAAAAGAGCAGCCATTGCAGATGGATATAGATTAATTGCAGAAAAGGTAAAAGGAGTTCGCGTTGAGGGAAATGACTTAATTAAGAACATGATGGTCAAACAATCAACTATCCGTACTTGTGTTGATGCAGTAATAAAAAATGCAAATGTTACTGAAACTACTTTTAAAGACGGACTATGCGAAGTAGAAATGGAAATCGTAGTATCTCACTCTCAATTTGCTCAATAATTTTCTTTAGTTCACTTGCATTAAATGCAGGTGAATACCTAATCTCCTATCGTTATGTTGTGAAAGATGCTATTCTTTACAATGAATCTCTTTCTGTCGCAAAGGCTATGAAAAGATGTGACGGAATTCCACAAGCAGCCATAGAATTAGAGACCAATAGCAGCAGTGATTTAAAAAAAATCATCACTGAAAATTCTGATGAGTTTATCGATTACATTCACAAACTTGGTATGCATGTAAAACATAGCGATATAACTATGAATGCACAATACAAATCCACAACAATACTAACACTAAAAACAACATGCTTCAAAGTCGATTTTAATGATAATTTTGCTAGAATCATTCCTTTAAAATAAGGGTTTTTTGTGAAAATTGCAATAGTTGAAGATGATATCAATATGAGAAAATCACTTGAGATTGCCATGGGCGATTTTCCTGAGTTTGAAATTCAAACTTTTAAAAACGCAAAAGATGCTCTCAAGGCTCTTGATGATAGTTTTAATCTTATAGTTACAGATATAAATATGCCTGGAATGGATGGAATAGAGTTTATTAAAACTTTAAACGGTCGCTTTGAAGTAATAATTATGACCGGAAATGCAACACTTCAAAGAGCCATAGAATCAATCCACCTAGGTGTAAAAGATTTTTTGCTTAAACCTTTTGATATAGATACTTTGGTTTGTGCAATCAAAAGAGAAAATGAAGTTCAAAAAGCAAATAAAAAGGTCTCTTTTAAAACTGTTGAAAAAATCTCTTCAGATGGATTTTTAGGTGCCTCACAAGTGCTTTCATCTATTTTAAATATAGCCGGTAAAGCCGCTAAAACGGATGCAAGTGTTCTACTTCTTGGAGAGAGCGGAGTCGGTAAAGAAATATTTGCAAACTATATACATCACAACTCGCCAAGAGCAAAAAAACCTTTTATTGCAATAAATATGGCTGCTATTCCTGAAAATTTGATTGAGAGCGAACTATTTGGATTCGAAAAAGGTGCTTTTACGGATGCCAGTGAGGCAAAAATAGGTCAATTTGAACTTGCTAATGGCGGAACACTCTTTTTGGATGAGATTGGGGAGATGCCATACAGTGTTCAAGCAAAAATTCTTCGTGCACTGCAAGAAAAAGAGATAAGAAAACTTGGCTCATCAAAAGGTATCAAAATAGATATTAGAGTTATATCTGCAACGAATGCAAATTTAACCCAAAAGATTAAAAACGGTTCATTCAGAGAAGATTTATACTATAGATTGAACACAATTCCTTTAAATATTCCGCCTTTAAAAGAGAGGAAAGATGAAATTTTGCAAATTGCGGATAAAATTCTGCAACAAAATTGTCAAAAGTACGATTTTTCGTTAAAAACATTTTCGAAAGAGGCGACAGAGCAGCTTTTAACATATAACTGGCCAGGGAATATTAGAGAACTTATCTCTGTTGTTGAGAGAGCAGTTATTTTGAGTGAAAATGATGAGATAACTTCAGATGAGCTGTTTTTAGAATCTCGTGGGTTTAAAGAGTCTAAGGATATCAAGAGTATGGAAAAAGAGCTTATAAAAGAGGTGCTTCTTTCAGAAAATGGCAATATTATAAAGGCCTCTGAGATTTTAGGTTTAAGCAGAGAAAATTTAGTTAAAAAAATTGAACAATATGAACTTTAGGAGTAAAAATGAAAAAATATAATGTAGCGGTAGTTGGAGCAAATGGAGCGGTGGGAGAGGAGATATTAACGATTTTAGCAGAGGTGAATTTTCCTATCAACAAGCTCATTCCACTTGCAAGCTCAAGAAGTCTTGGCAAAAAAGTGGAGTTTAACGGTAGATCAATTCCTATCATAGAGCTTACAGCGGATATATTTGAAAAAGAAGAGGTAGAAATTGCCCTCTTTAGTGCCGGTGGAAGTGTGAGTGCTGAGTTTGCTCCCTATGCCGTAAAAGCCGGAGCTGTTGTTATTGACAACACTTCACACTTCAGAATGGATGCGAATGTGCCGTTGGTTGTTCCAGAGGTAAATCCTGAGGATATTGCAAAATGGAGAGACACTGGAATTATCGCTAATCCAAACTGCTCGACTATTCAGATGGTTCAGGCACTTAAGCCTCTCGATGATGCGTATGAATTAAAAAGAGTGGATGTTAGCACCTATCAGGCTACCTCTGGGGCAGGAAAGACTGCCATGGAAGAACTTGTAAGACAGATGCAAGACTTTTTTACATTTAAACTAGACCAGTCAGAGCATAAATCTTTTAAACACCAGATAGCCTTAAATGTTATCCCTCAAATAGATCTGTTTACAGACAATGGATACACAAAAGAGGAGATGAAGATGGTGAATGAAACAACTAAAATCATGCACAAAAATATAGAACTGAGTGCTACTTGTGTTCGTGTCCCTACTTTAAGAGGGCATGCAGAGGCACTCACTCTCACTTTTGGTTGCGATGTGGAAGCTGATAATGTCAGAGAAATATTAAGCAAAGCTCCAAACATCGTGATTTTAGATAAACCATTTGAGTCAATTTACCCTATGCCTATAAGCAGTGTAGATAAAAATGAAACTTTTGTTGGTCGCATTAGAAATGACAACTTTAGAAAAAACATGATTCACATGTTTGTGGTTGCAGATAACCTGCGAGTCGGTGCTGCTACAAATGCCGTTCGCATTGCTCAAAAGTGGGTAGAAATGGAAGGAGAGAAATAATCTATGATTGAAAAAATATTTGAAAACACTCTATGGACATCAAGATTTGTGATCATTCTTGCCGTAGTTTTTGGTCTCATAGGTGCTATAATTTTATTTGTAGTTGCTAGTTTTGACATTTATGACACTGCAAAATTTGTTCTAAATACATACATTACACACGCTCATCCTGAACACTTCCACGAAGAAGTTGTTGGTGGAATAATCGGTGCAGTTGATTTATATCTTATCGGTGTTGTAATGATAATTTTTTCTTTTGGTTTATATGAGCTTTTTATCTCTGACATTGATGCTGCAAAGGATGAAGATGGAAAAGAAAATCAACTCTTAGCAATTCATTCATTAGACCAGTTAAAAGATAAAATTTCTAAAGTAATTGTAATGGTTTTAGTTGTTGGATTTTTTCAAAAAGTCGGACATACTTCTTACAATGGTGCGTTAGATCTGTTTTATCTCGCACTCTCTATAACAGCTGTTTCTGTTGGTTTATACTTTCTTAGTAAAGTCGGAAAGGCACACTAACTATTATAACCGTAAAAAAATATACAAAATTTAAGGATTAAAATGAGTAAAATATTTGTAGATGCATGTTTTGGAAAAGAAACTCCGTACACTCCTGTCTGGATGATGCGACAAGCAGGAAGATACCTTCCTGAGTATATGAAAGTTCGTGCAGAAGCAGGAAACTTTTTAAATCTGTGCCATGACCCTAAATTGGCCTGTGAAGTTACGCTTCAGCCAGTGGATATAATCGGTGTGGATGCAGCGATACTCTTTAGTGATATTTTGGTTATTCCAGATGAAATGGGAATGGATTTGGAATTTGTAGCAGGGGAAGGTCCTAAGTTTAATGACCCGATTAAAACTGAAGCAGATATTGACAGACTCATAGGCGGCGAAGAGGCTGCTAATAAACTGACATATGTTTACGACACAATCAAACTTATCAAAAAAGAGTTAGCAGAAGATAAAGCACTTATAGGCTTTACCGGCGCTCCATGGACTCTTGCTACCTACATGATAGAGGGCGAAGGTACAAAAACTTACAATCTTTGTAAAAAAATGATGTACTCAAATCCTGAACTTTTACATAAAATTTTGGCAAAAGTGACAGAGGTTGTCAAGCTTTACATGCAAAAGCAGATTGAGGCAGGCATAGATGTTGTTCAAATTTTCGACTCTTGGGCAGCGGCAATTGAGCCTTCAAAATATGATGAGTTTTCTTGGAAATATATGGTTGAGATAGCAGAGTATTTAAAAGGGAAGTTTCCTCATATTCCAATTATTATGTTTCCAAAAGGTGTTCCTGCATTCTT
>JAUSKV010000095.1 GCA_030646745.1 Sulfurimonas sp.
TGAAGTTAAAAAAATAGTCCATGAATTACAAGTGCATCAGATTGAACTCGAATTGCAAAATGAAGAATTACTCAGTGTGCAAAAAGAACTTGAGAGAACCAAAAAACGCTATTTTGATTTGTATGACATGGCTCCTTTGGGTTATTGTACTATAAGTAAAGACGATGCAGGACTTATACAAGAGGTCAATGTTGCCGCGTCTAGTTTATTGGGTATAGAGCGTAATCAAGTGATGAAATTATCTATTTTTAATTTTATTTTTCAAGAAGACCAAGACATTTTTTACTTCTTTCATAAAAAAATTTATATGTCAGATACAGATGAACAACATGTCTGTGAATTACGAATGCAAAAAAAGAATGGAATGTCATTTTGGGTACGCTTGAGTGCATCATCTTATGTGCATGATGACAATACCCCACTCGTTCTATTAATCATAAGTGATATTAATGAAATTAAGAAAAAAGAACTCGTGTTTGAGAGTGAAACACAAAACAATATGTTATTTTTACAATCTAAATACGCTTCTATGGGTGAAACGGTCGGCAATATAGCACACCAATGGAAGCAGCCGCTCAATGCGATAGGAAGTATCCAAAACAGCATTAAAGCCTCACTTATTTTTAAAGGTGAAATTCCAAAAGAAAAACTTTTACAATCCGTTGAGACAAGTTTTAAGTTATTGCAACATTTAAGTGAAACTATTGATACATTCTACGGCTTTTTAAGTCAAGAAAACAGTAGTAATAATAACTTTCTTATTGCAGATGAATTTGAAACTATACGAAAAATCACAGAATACTCATTCTACAACAGCAACATCAAACTCATCTTTGAGCTTCATTCAAATCCAACTATTGAGGGAAATGCAAATGAGTTTACGCATGCTATGCTCAATCTTATTCTTAACTCCAAAAATGCATTGGACAATTTAGAACCGGATGCACCTATTATTACCGTAACAGTTACAAATGAAGAAAAAAACTGCGTAATTAGAGTTTTAGATAATGCAGGCGGCATCTTAATAGAACCGATAGAGAGCATATTTGATTGGCATATCAGCTCAAAAGAAAATAGTTCAGGCATAGGTCTGTATATTACAAAAAATATCATCGAAAAACGCTTTGGAGGCACTATAAAAGTTAAAAACAGAGAGCATGGGGTATGTTTTACGATAGAATTGCCCTCTATTAAGCACGATGAAAATAGTGTTTACATAGCTAAGCCCTATGAAAAATCTACTTTAGAGCAGATGCAACGCTTAAGTAAAAAAATTATTGAACTCGAAGAGCCTGAAAAACACTCAAAATAAACTAGACGCTTGCAAAACTCAAAACACGCTCACTAAGGCTTCGCTCGACGCTGCAGAATCGTTCACTTAGTTTTGAGTTTTGCAAGAAATCCATTTCATTTTTATCTCGAAACTTTGCCGGTTTCAAGCCGATACCCGATTCCCCTTACAGAGACAATGATATCAGCATTTATTTTTTGGCGTATTCTTTGAACCAATTTTCTGACTACCGAACTATTCACAGGTTCAATAAGCCCTAAGGTTTTTTCTATTTCATTTTTTGTAACGGCTCTGTCACGATTATCTATTAACAGCGTAAGTATTTTATGCTCTTTAGATCCTAGTGCCACAATAGCATCGTTGTCATAGAGCTCTTTTGTATCAAAATTGTAAAAAAGATTTCCACTCAATTGCAACAACTCTCTATTTTTATAAGTTCTCTGCAGAGCTTTACACAAAGAAAAAGTCAGTTTTTCAAGACTCACAGGTTTTACGAGATACCCGTCCACTGAGAGATTGGCAGCATCAATAAGCAACTCCTGTTCTGCGAAACTGGTCATTAAAATAATCGGTGTTTTGTAATCATGTGTGCGTATTTTTTTTATAAAGCTTAGACCGTCTCTTTTTGGCATTTTGATGTCCGTTAGAATAATGTCCGGAGATTGATTTTCATAAATCTCATAAGCCTCTACGCCATCCCCTGCCGAGTAAACTTTTTTAAAGAGCATAGTCAATATTTCCACCGTTAGTATTCTGCTTATGATGTCGTCTTCAGCAAATAAAATAGTTTTATCTTTAAGTAATAGAGAATTGTTAATCATGTTTGGCAACTTCTATTCCTTTAAGCCAATGGTTCGGGGGGGGGGAAATGTGGGAATATAAAAAGTATATTTTACCCCTTTATCGGTTTCTAGTTTCATTTTGCCTTTAAGCTCATTTTCTATCAAGCTTGCTATCATCTCAGAACCAAAAGAGGTTGTCCTAGACGCATCCATCCCCTGTCCATTGTCAAATATTTCCAAAACAGTTTCCTTCTCGTTACTATAAATATTTAAACTGATAGTCCATCCACCTTCCTCTTCTCTATCCTTAAACGCATACTTTATAGCATTCATAACAACTTCATTGACAATCAAACCGCAAAAGATAAGCTGGTCACTGCTCAGCTCCGCATCTATCTTCATATCAAATTTTATATGCTTCGTTTCATACCCATTTCTAAGCGCATTGACGAGTGTTATAAAATATTGGCTTGCATCAATGCCTGCGATTATTTTTTGTTTATAAAGCATGTCATGCACACTTGCCATACCTTTGATTTTATAAGTGACTTCTTTGATAACTCTTTGAATGTCAGGATTCATAAAGGGTGCAAGTTTGAGCTTGAACAAAGAGATAATAAACTGCATGTTGTTCTTCACCCTATGATGAAGCTCTTTTTTTAAAATATTTTCACTTAATAGAAGCTTGTTTTCTTGTTCTTTAATTAAAGCGTTCGCCTCTTCCATCTTTACTTGATAAAAATATGTAACCGAATAAATAGACATTAACACAAGTGAGAGATAGGAAACATCGTAAAACGAGTAACCAACATGCACAAATTTTTGAAATGGAGCGATAAGGAGCATACTTATAAAAAAAATAAACCAGTAAGTCCCTTTTTTTGAACTCTGAAAATAAACAAGAATAGTAGAGTATGTAAAAAGCCAAACATACTTTATATCCGTTGGATTGCCGGAATAGACTATAGCCAGAAAAAAGAAAGTATATTGCGCTGTTATGAGCATGGCAACATATTTAAACGCTCTTTTAGATTTTCTTAGAGCTATAATCATTCCTATATTTGTGACAATAATTGCCGCATTTATAAAAATAGACATTTGTATAAAGTTGTCAATCATTGCATAAAGAGCTGCAACCGTAGCTAAAAGGATGCCGATATTTATCATCTGATACCTGTTTCTACAAATCATCTCTGAGAGAGGAAAGTTCCATCCACTCGTATAAAAACTGTCGAATATTTTATTCAAAATAAAACCTTTGTGTGAGAATATGTAGAGATTTAGAGGCATAGTACTCTTTTAAAATTAAAAAAGCATATTTTAATAAAAAGAAATATAATGTGACATCTATGTCACAAATCTACTATACTATGCTAGTTATAAACTATCTTTCAGGACAAATTAATTGCTAAAAAGTTCTCATTTGATTAAGTTAAATATATTAGTGATAGAAGACAACTCTATTACTGCAAAAGCATTGGAGTATGATTTGATACATGCAGGGTATAAAGTACTGCTTGCACTCTCTTCAGATGCTGCGCTCGAATATATCTTAAATAGCTCTTTTGATTTAATGATTACCGATATAAATTTAGGAGATGCGTATGTAAACGGTATCGACCTAGTGAATAAGCTCAACTTAATAAAAAAAATACCCGTTATATACTTAACCGCACATGGCGATGATGAGACACTCGAAGATGTTGCAGAAACAAATCACTCCTATTATATAAGCAAACCTTACGATAGTGACAGCCTACTCAAAATCATAAAACTTACCATCAATAAATATAAAATTAACCACATAGAAAAGGTTTATTTAAACCAAAAGATGACCTACGACATGAGCAATAGAATCCTCTACTGTGACGGTAAAGAAATAAAACTAACCATGAAAGAAAATCTATTTTTGACCCTGTTAGTTGAAAGAAAAAATCAAGTAGTAAG
>JAUSKV010000098.1 GCA_030646745.1 Sulfurimonas sp.
TTTAACACTTCTCTTTTTAGCCCCTAGTTTAGTGTTGGTTATGACCACTTTTACCCGTTTTGTCATTGTATTTGGATTTTTGAGACAGGCTCTTGGAACGCAGCAGGTGCCTCCTACGCAACTTCTTGTAATGCTTGCCATGGTTTTGACTTTTTATGTCATGGAGCCCGTTGGTACGCAGTCGTATGAGAATGGAATAAAACCCTACATGGCTGAGAAAATAGGCTATGAAGAGGCTTTTGATAAAACAGCACTTCCTTTTAAAAACTTTATGATTCGAAATACAAGAGAAAAAGATTTGGCACTTTTTTTTAGAATAAGAAAAATGGAAAACCCGCAGAGTATTGCGGAAGTTCCACTCTCCATAATTATTCCTGCTTTTGTTATAAGTGAGCTCAAAACATCCTTTGAGATAGGCTTTTTACTCTTTCTGCCATTTCTTGTAATCGACATGGTTGTTGCGTCTATACTTATGTCAATGGGTATGATGATGTTGCCGCCCGTTATGATTTCTCTCCCCTTTAAGATACTTATCTTTGTACTTATAGACGGTTGGAGTCTGCTTATTGGCAATCTCATATCTTCAATAAAATAGGAAATAAGTTTGGAATGTAAATATTTTGGTGAATGCGGTGCATGCAGAGTGTATGAGAACGGCTACGAGGCACAGCTGAGTGATAAAGTAGAGCTGAATCGTGAGAGATTCTCCTCTTTTTATAGCGGTGAAATAACAGTTATAGAGTCTCCGCAAGAGCATTATCGCTATCGCAGCGAGTTTAAAATCTGGCACCCCAAGGGCACTTCTTCGCTTTCGCTCACGGCGCATACAAGCGATAATGAAATAGATTATGCTATGACCAATAGCGAAAAAAACGGTGTAATTTTGGTCGATGAATGTCCGCAGGTAAACGAATACATTGTAAATTTAATGCCAAAACTCTTAGCTGCAATAAGTGCACATAAGATAGGTTTTAAACTCTTTGCGGTTGATTTTTTAAGCTCTAGCAGCGGTGAGATAGTTGTTTCACTCCTTTATCATAGAAAGCTCGATGAAGCTTGGGCAGAAGTCGCATCTCAAATCTCAAAAGAGCTTCATATCCATATAATCGGGCGAAGTCGTGGACAAAAGGTGGTTATCGGACAAGATTCTGTTTTAGAAACTCTCAAAATAAACGGTAATGTCTATAAATTTAACCATATTGAAAACAGTTTTACGCAGCCAAACCCGCGGGTGAATGAGCAGAT
This sequence comes from Sulfurimonas sp., assembly GCA_030646745.1. Lineage (GTDB taxonomy): Bacteria > Campylobacterota > Campylobacteria > Campylobacterales > Sulfurimonadaceae > Sulfurimonas. The sequence continues at coordinate 1,246 of JAUSKV010000098.1, forward strand.
GATAACATGGGCACTCAAAAATCTCTCTAACATAGATGGCGATTTACTAGAACTTTATTGTGGCGCCGGCAACTTTACTATCCCTTTTGCAAAAAAATTCAACAAAATTCTGGCAACAGAGGTCTCTAAATCCTCCATAAATGCGGCTAAAGCCAACATGTTTCTAAACAGTGTTACAAATATAGAGTTTGTTCGCATGAGTGTAGAGGAGTTTGTTCAGGCGCTTGATGAAGTGAGAAAGTTTAATCGAATGAGCGAAGTGGATATTGACTCGTATAGCATAAACACTATCTTTGTTGACCCTCCGAGAAGTGGTATGGATGATGCTTCATGTAGGTTTGCTTCAAGGTATGAGCATATACTCTATATATCTTGCAACCCCGTGACGCTTTTGAGAGATTTGGATATTTTGTGTCAAACGCATGTAATTACGGACATGGCGTTATTTGACCAATTTCCATACACTCACCATGTGGAGATGGGCGTAAAATTAATTACGAAGGGATTAGAATGAAATTTTCAATTATAGCTTTGGCTTTTGTATCCATTTTGAATGCAAATGAGATGGCTAGAATAGATGCAATAATAGAAGATATATCTAAACTTAGAGATAGCTATACAAGCTGTAAATCAGAGTTGGAATCTAAAAAATCTCAGGGTACGGTTGGTCTCAATACGCAAAAAGATAGCAGTTCTCTATGCCAATTTAAAGAGAGTGAGCTCAAAGAGTATAAAGAGTTATTAAAAAAAGAGCAGCAGAAAAATAGTTTATTGACAGATAAAATAGAATCGAAAACAGAATCAAAACTTAAAGCAAGCTCAAATACCCCAAAAGAAAATCAAATAATTTCAGAATTAGAAAGAATGCTGGATGATCAGAATAAGGCTTTAAAACTCAAAGAGGGTGAGATAAACTCTTTAAAAAAAGAGCTTGCAGAAAAAAATAGGACAAAAGAGAATCAAATTACTTCCATAAAAAGCAGTAAAACAAAGACGGCAGCAGTAACAACAGCCACTCCAATAGTAGAGGAGAATAAATTTCCAAAACTACAAATGAGAGAGGATGAAGCACCAAAAAATCTCTTTCAAGAATATGAAACACCGAAGAATCTCTCTTCAGAGGCAATTTATCCTTCAATTGCGTCGTTTCGTTTAACAGTTGATTGTGAGGTATATGATTCTGTCGGTGGTACAAAAGTTATGGCTACATGGATAAAAGGAAGATCCTTCACATCCAATCAAAGAACTAAAAACTGGGTAAAAGTAAGTGGATATTTTGTGGATAAAGTTTGGCAGAAAGCTACAGAAGAGCTTTGGATTGAAGCGGCAAATGTAGTTGCGAAATAAAAGGTTGAAGGAAAAATGCTATAATCACAAAAAATTTAAGTTTGAGATTATATGAAAAAGATTCTAATTATTAGTGATAGTGAAGCCGGTTCACACTTTATTCAGCGCGTTGCACAAACATATAGCAGTGAAAATATATATTACGTAGTTCAAATTAAAGCCAAAGAGTTTGAAGATATAAATCCAACTAAATTTAAGTTCTATGAGTTCGATCCGACAAGTTTGTATAAGCTCTCAAATCTCCTTAAAATGGAGTTTATTCAGGTGTTTATTGCCATGGATAATCTTGTAGATGTAGAAAATACTATAAAAAACATCAGAACAATTAAAAAACAACTTCGTATTATCGTTCTTAATAATTGGAAATCAGAAAATGAAGACCCTAATATTGTTTTGATTAACTCAAATGAATTTTTGGCTTCAAGACTTTTAGACTACCTGCCGAATGTACCTGTAATAGCACAAAATGTAGGGATGGGCGAGGGCGAAATAATGGAAGTTCTAGTTCCGTTTGGCAGCTCTTTTGTCTATCGCCATATTGGTGTAATAGAGCAAAAAAATTGGCGCATAGTTGCAATATACAGAAACAGAAAACTTGTTATGCCATCACGCAGAAGAATGATTCAGCCAAATGATTTGCTACTTTTGGTTGGAGACCCAACGGTTTTAAAATCGGTTTATCGTGCTATTAAAAGGGAGCTAGGGCAGTTTCCGGAGCCTTTTGGCTCTAACTTATATCTTTACATAGATATGAATCTTATAAACCATGCAACTATAAAAGAGTTGGTAAGACGGGCAGTTTTTGCACATAAAAAATTCAAGCACAACCTGATAATAAAAATAGTCAATCCAGGAAATATATCTGTAATACAACGTATAAAGTCTTTCAGAGACAGCAATGTTATTATAAATATTGAGTATGATAAAAAAGATTTACAGCAAGAGTTTTATAATGATATAAAGTTTTATCATGTAGGATTAATTATAGTTTCAAAGGAAACGTTTAGTAATTCTAAAATGAGAGTTATTTTATATGAGTCGCATGTGCCGGTACTGAAAATATCTGATAAATCTTTTTCAGCAGTTAAAGATGCCGTACTTATTTTATCTGATAATCGCGATTTAGAGAAAATTTCTACAACAATTTTTGATATCTCTGAGCAGTTAGGCTTTAATATTGAAATTTACAACTATCTCTCAGAATATCAAGATGCAAAAGAGCAGGTAATTGAGCACTATTACAATTTATCTACAATTTTTTCGAAATCTATCAAGGTAGTAAA
>JAUSKV010000100.1 GCA_030646745.1 Sulfurimonas sp.
CTCCGGGTGCATTCAAAATTGCAAATATCGGTGGAACAATTGAAAATATTGTTCAATCAAAACTTCACCGTGCAGGTTCATGTGGACTTGTAACGCGTTCAGGTGGTTTATTTAATGAGTTAAGTAACATCATCGCAATCAATGCAGACGGTATTGCAGAGGGCGTTGCTATCGGTGGAGATAGATTTGTCGGTTCAGTTTTTATCGACAACTTACTGAGAATGGAAGCAAATCCGGAAGTAAAATACATGATTTTACTCGGGGAAGTCGGTGGTACTGAAGAGTACAAAGTAATCGACGCTATTAAAGCAGGAAAAATCAAAAAACCGATTATTGCATGGTGTATCGGTACAATTGCGAAACATTTTAGCAGTGGTGTACAATTTGGACATGCGGGTGCTTCTGCGAACGCAGAGGCAGAAACAGCAGCTGCAAAAAATATTGCTATGGCAGAAGCCGGCATGTTTGTACCTGAGAGTTTCAATGCCCTCCCAAGCAAAATTAAAGAAGTGTATGAAAAATTAAAAGCTGGGGGCATCGTTACTGAAATTCCTGAGCCGGATATGCTTACATGTCCTAGTGTTAGAAAATCTAAAGAGTTTATCTGTACTATTTCTGATGATAGAGGCGATGAAGCAACTTATGCAGGTTTCCCAATCTCTTCACTTGCAACTCCAGATACCGGTAAAGGTATCGGCGATGTTGTTTCACTTCTTTGGTTCAAAAAGCAGTATCCAAAATGGGCAACTGATTTTATTGAAACTGTAATCAAAACAGTGGCAGACCACGGTCCGGCTGTTTCGGGTGCACATAATGCAAAAGTGACTGCAAGAGCAGGAAAATCTGTTGTTGAGTCACTTGTCACGGGTCTTTTAACAATCGGTCCAAGATTTGGCGGAGCAATTGACGGTGCTGCTGAGTATTTCAAATATGCAGATGACAACAAATTAACTCCGGCAGATTTCTTAAATCACATGAAAAAAGTGGGCGTTCCAATTCCGGGTATCGGACATAGAATCAAATCTCTTAAAAATCCGGATTTGAGAGTTGAAGGTCTAAAAAAATATGCTAACGCACATTTTCCATCTACTTCACTTCTTGATTATGCACTTACGGTTGAGCAGTTGACTACAAGTAAAAAAGAGAATCTAATTCTTAATGTGGATGGCACAATCGGCATATTAATGGTTGACATGTGGAGAGCGTTAGGTTACACGGAAGAGGAAATTAATGAATTTATCTCTTCAGGAACTTTGAATGCATTCTTCATAGTGGGCAGAAGTATCGGTTTTATCGGTCATGTACTTGATGAAAAAAGACTTCAAATGCCAATGTACAGACACCCTATGGATGATATTTTGTATGATGTACAACTAGCAGAGAAGATTTAAAAATCACTACCTGAAAAAATTAAATTTTTTAGGTGAAAAATTTAATAAAACTTTTCCTCAAGGAATTAACTTTCCTTGAGTTTACTTCAAAATCTCTCCCTTATTTTTAATTACAACTTTCTTCGATATACTTAACGCTTATTATATGATATAGGCATGAATTATGAAAAAATCATTTACATTATTAGAATTAGTCTTTATTGTTGTTGTTATAGGCATATTATCAGCGGTTATTATTCCAAGTACAAGATCAGACAACCTTCAAGAAGCCGCTATTCAAGTTGTGTCGCATATAAGATACACGCAGCATTTGGCTATGATTGATGATAAGTTTGATACAGGTGAGTCTGATTGGTATAAAAAAAGATGGCAAATAAAATTCAGTAAAGTTGGGGGTAGTGATAATAAATGGGCGTATGCTATTTTTTCAGATGCTGATGTTGGTTCTGGTTATGATGGGAATCCTAATAGACTTGAGACAGCATTAAATCCTTTGAATAAAAGTAAAAGATTAACAGGTGGCTATAGCGGGACAATTGAATATGGTGATTTAGATGCAACTAAAGAATTAAATTTAGGACATAGCTATTCAATAGAAGATATTGACTTAGTTGGTGGATGCGATATATCAATAGATGGAAAAAAAAGAATATCATTTGACTATTTGGGTAGGTTAATGTATGAAAATCCCAAAAATTTAGACAATCCTTATAAAGACGGAACTATGAATCGATTAGTTTCTAGTCAATGTATAATAGAGATTTGTACTGTAGCTAATTGTACTACTGCTAGTAGTATTGAAAAAGTTAGAATAGTGATAGAACCTGAAACAGGATATGTTCATATTTTATAAACCATCAGTAGTAATTATTGACAAATAATAATTTCGAGATTAATTTCAAAATCCCCACAAAATTTAAGAATCTCTTAAGTAATTACTCCCTATAATTCCCGTCCACAAACACAGAGACCTAAAGTTTAGGCCTAGAGGGACTTCGAGTAGAAGCCATCGAGATGAGTTTGAGATCATTGAAAACTAAGCAAGTAAATAGATTTAATAATAACTATTAAGTTGAAGTTACTTAGAAATAAATAATAACAACAACCGTCTATTCTATTTGGTCTCTAGCAATAGAGATACCCAAGTAGTATAGATACTATACAAAATAAAAAAAGTCCATTGAAACTAATTTTGAAGCTTGCTTCATAACTTTAGTGAGAGGAATTATAAAAGGACTTGTTCTTTTATAAGGAGACTTAAATGGCAACAGAGCCAATGAATTTTAATTCTTGGGCAAAGATCAGTAATTAGTTTACTATCTTTTCATACAGTTTTCTAAAAATTCTGAAATCACTTGTTGATTTCTAGCTTTAGTGCAAGGAATTGGAACGGAATTACTTCCGTTTCAAGGAAACAAATAATTATGGAGAGTTTGATCCTGGCTCAGAGTGAACGCTGGCGGCGTGCTTAACACATGCAAGTCGAACGATGAAGAAGAGCTTGCTTTTCTGAT
>JAUSKV010000264.1 GCA_030646745.1 Sulfurimonas sp.
TTTTTGAGTGAAAGTGAGACTTATTATATTTCACAGTGGGAATCTTATATCTATGAGATTAAGTTAGAAGATTTTCAAAGTTATCACAAAAGTATAATTGTGTCAACAATCCATAAATCTAAAGGAATGGAGTTTGATAAAGTTTTTCTTTTGGTGAGTGAGAATCCATCATCTGATGAGAAAAAAAGATTATATTATGTTGGCATGACCAGAGCAAAAAATGAACTGCATATTTTAAGAGTTGGGAACGAGCTAAAAAATAAAAAACCGTATGCAAAATATTTTTTAGATACGAAAAATTATCTTTTAGAAAACAAAATTTTTACACATGAGATGAGTTTGTCTGACATTAGTCTTGGTTTTGATGTTGATAGACATCATAAAAATAATGATTTTATTGCTTCAGATGAATTGCAGATAGAGAAACGACCTAAATTTAAAAACTCTTGTATAGTTCATAAAGGGAGCATAATATCTACATTCTCAGCATCTTTTCAAGAAAAACTAGAAGAAAAGTTTGCTAATGGTTATATTGTCGATGGAGTTACACTTAAATATGTTGTTGTTTGGTATGATTCACAAAATAGTAAAAACATTCGTCATTCACTTTGTAAAATAGTTTTTAAAAAGAGACTGTAAAATAAACTGTGAATACAAAACTGAACATCTACTTATGAGAGTTGAAAGCTTTAATTAGATAGAATCCACCTCTTATATTATAAATTTTAATTCAAGGAAACTTATGTTTGAAACAGTTATAGGGCTTGAAGTCCATGTGCAACTCAATACAAAAACTAAACTTTTTTGCTCGTGTGCTACGAGTTTTAATCACAAACAAAATACAAATACTTGCCCGACATGTTTGGCTCTTCCTGGGGCTTTGCCTGTTTTGAACAAAGAGGTACTTCATAAGGCTATTATGCTTGGTAAGGCTATTGATGCTACTGTAAATCAGACATCCTATTTTGACAGAAAATCTTACTTTTATCCAGATTCTCCATCGGCATATCAGATTACTCAGCTTTATACTCCGGTAGTTGAGCATGGAAAACTCCGTATTGATTTTGAAGACGGCAGTCATAAAACTATCCGTATAAATCGTGCACATATTGAAGCGGATGCAGGAAAAAATATACATGACGGCGATATTTCTAAAGTGGATTTAAACCGTGCAGGAACTCCGCTTTTGGAGATAGTTTCAGAGCCTGACATGCGAAGTGCTGAAGAGGTCATTCTTTATCTTAAAAAACTCCATTCTATCATCCGTTATCTCGACATTGGCGATGCAAACATGCAAGAGGGTTCATTTCGTGTGGATGTGAATGTTTCTATCCGTCCAAAAGGGGATGAAAAACTTTATACGCGCGTGGAGATAAAAAACATCAACAGTTTTAAGTTTATCCAAAAAGCTATTGAGCTTGAAGTAGCTCGTCAAAAAGAAGCATGGGAAGATGGCGTGTATGACAAAGAGATTTGCCAAGAGACGCGTCTGTTTGACCAGACAAAACAGGAGACGCGTTCTATGCGCGGAAAAGAGGAAGCGGCGGATTACCGTTATTTTCCGGAGCCTGACTTGCTTAAAGCTGTTGTAACAGATGAGATGCTAGAAAAATATAGCGTTATTCCAGAACTTCCAGACCAAAAAATGGCTCGATTTGTCAAAGATTATGAGATGAATGAGTACAGTGCAAGTGTTCTTACCTCTTCGGTAGAGATGGCACACTTTTTTGAAGCGATGATGGCATGTGGAATCACTGCGAAGAATGCTCTTACTTGGCTTACAACAGAGCTTCAAGGGCGTCTCAAAGGAGAGATGAATATCACAAATTCTCCAGTAAATGCAGAGAAACTCGGTCACTTGGTGAAACGAATAGAAGATGGCACAATCAGCGGAAAAGCTGCAAAAGAAGTTCTTGACTTTTTGATGGAAAACGAGAGTGATGTGGACAGTGTTATCGACACATTAGGACTCAAACAAGTAAGTGATACAGGTGCCATTGAGGCTATTTGTGATGCTGTAATTGCTGCAAATCCAGACAAAGCTGAGGAATACAGAAGCGGAAAAGATAAACTGTTTGGTTTCTTTGTGGGTCAAGTTATGAAAGAGAGCAAGGGGAGTGCAAATCCACAAACTGTTAATGAACTCTTAAAAGCTAAGCTTGGATAAATGAGTTTTTTTTCCCGTTTTATTGTTGATATAGCCTATTTTATTCATACATCGGATGCGTATCAACATAAGAAGCGATTTGTTTATGATCTTTTAGAAAATAGCAGATATAAATATAAAAAAATATTTGACATCTTTATGATTGTACTCATTTTTTTGAGTGTTTTTATTTTGATTGCTGAAGTAAAACATGAAGTTCCTCTGTATATTAAGTATTTTAATGTATATGTTATCTCTATTATTTTTTTTATTGAGTATATACTGAGATTTTGGATTAGTAGCAGTGTTTGCGAGATTATTATCAACAAGAGTGAACATGACACGATGCTTGGACGTGGATTTTCTCTCTCTCGCGCTCTATTCAAAGTGCTCAAAGCAAAGCTTAGTTTTATCTTCTCATTTAAAGCAATTATTGATTTACTCGCAATTTTGCCTTTCTTCCATGAGCTTAGACTTCTTCGTCTTTTTATTCTCTTTCGAGTATTTAAGCTCTTTCGTTACGCAAAAAGTTTTCAAATTTTTGCTTCAGTTTTATCTACAAAAAAGTTTGAATTTTTAATTCTTTTGATGTTTACTTCTATTGTTGTTTTTGTCTCTTCCGTTTTAGTTTATGTTATGGAAGCAAACAATCCTGCTTCAAAAGTAAACACACTATTTGATGCCCTCTATTGGTCAATTGTGACTATCTCCACCGTTGGCTACGGCGATGTTACGGCAGTCACAACTGAGGGGCGTATTGTCGCTATGTTTGTCATCATTGCCGGAGTTTCTGTTTTGGCATTTACCACTTCTATTGTTGTTTCTGCTTTTACCGAAAAACTCGATGAGATAAAAGAGGTAAAAACGATTGATGACATAAGAAAATTAAAGCGATTTTATCTTATATGCGGATATGAACACGTGGCTCAAGAGGTTGCAAAAAAATTGGCAAATTCAATGACAAGCATCATTGTTTTAGATGAAGATGAACATAGAATTGCACATGCCAAAAAAGATGGGCTAGTTGCTCTAAACTACGACCCGGGTGATATGCAGAGTTATAAAAAAATCGGTATCGACTTAAGTACACAAGTAAAATCTGTATTGTGCTTGAGAGAGAGTGATGTTGAGAATGTTTACACGACACTCACCATTCGCTCTATGAATAAAGATGTCAATATTGTCTCACTTCTCATGGATGATTCAAATAGAAAAAAATTAACTTTTGCCGGTGTCAATGAAATACTCTATCCAAAAGGTTTAGTTGGCATGATTGCTAAAGAACTCATCGGAAGACCTGTTGCATTTGAGGTCATCCATGCCCTTCGAAATGAGTATTACGGTGTAAATATTGAAGAGATATTAGTCGATGAGAGAATGAGTCAAAAAATTATCTATGTGAGTGAACTTGACAATGCTAAGTTTAGAATTGTATTGCTAGGAATATACAAAAAAGATAAAAAAAGATTTTTCTTTAATCCATTGGATGGAACTGCACTTGAGAGTGGCGATTATCTGTTAGTAATTGGAAAGTCTGTTTTTATAAAAGAGTTTGAGAAACATCTCCATAAAAAGATAAAGAATGAAAAATAAAATAGCATTAATTTTTGGATATAACGATTATGCTCTGGAAATAGCCAAAAATATCAGGGATAGATATGAGGATATTGTTATCTATAGTTTACATAGTGAACAAGATATTTTAAAAAACAAATCCAATTTTGAGATAAAAAGTTTTGATTTGAGTGATAATTGGGACGGCATTGATGAAAATTTTGACTTTGAAAACTCTATAGCCTTCTGCGTTCTTGAAGACAGTGCAGAAAATATCTTTTTAACTATCTCCCTTCGGTCACTGTTTGAATATTTAAATATAATCGCACTTTCAAACAATAAAGAGACAGCAAATAAACTTCAAATGGCTGGTGCCAACAGAGTAATTCCTCTTGTTCAAACGACTGCAGAGATGATTTCAGAGATGTTAGAAAAGCCTATAGTTAAAGAAGTTTTTCATAAAATTTTATTTGAAAGCGGTGAATTAAAAATAACTCAAATTAAGATACATGCTAACAGTGAGTATGTTGGCAAAGAGATTTCTCAATTAGATTGGGAGAGCAGATATGGTGTGATACCTCTCTCTATTGTGCAAGATGATATGAAGAGTGAGTTTATATACTCCTCAAAAATAAGGCATCATGTCATAAAAGAGGGTGACATGTTCGTCATTGTAGGGTACGAAACATGTATTGGCGATTTTGAAAAATTAATAGGGAGCAGATTCGATGTCAATTGGTATAATTGGAGCAGGTAAATGGGGTTCTGCCCTAGCGTACGCACTCTCAAAAAATAACAAAGTTTATATATACTCCAGAACTCCAAGAGATATTGAAAACTTTGTCTCGTTAGAAGAGATTTTGAAGTGTGAGTATCTCGTAATTGCGATACCGGCTCAGCAAATATCTTCTTGGCTTAAAGAAAATTTTGTCTTTAAAAACCAAAAAATTCTAGTTGCTTCAAAGGGAATAGAGGCTTCAAGCGGAAAATTTCTGAATGAAATTTATTCCGAATTTGTCCCAGACTCAAACATCGCCTTTTTATCAGGTCCATCCTTCGCAACAGAGGTTATGAAATCTTTACCGACGGCTCTTGTGATTAATTCATATAATGAGGAGCTAAGTAAAGAGTTTGCTACATTTTTTCCTGATTTTATAAAAACATACACCTCTACGGATGTGGTTGGTGCAGAGATTGCGGGTGCATATAAAAATGTTATTGCCATAGCTGCGGGAATATGTGAAGGTCTCTCCCTTGGCAAAAATGCGGCTGCTGCACTTATCTCAAGAGGTTTGGTTGAGATGCAGAGATTTGGCAAGGTTTACGGTGCAAAAGAGGAGAGTTTTGTAGGTTTAAGTGGTGCAGGCGATCTGTTTTTGACAGCTTCCTCCACTATGAGTAGAAATTTTCGTGTGGGTTTGGGTCTT
>JAUSKV010000113.1 GCA_030646745.1 Sulfurimonas sp.
TCACAAGAGATACGAACTTATGAGTATGATTGGGGACTTAAGGATGTTTTAAATGCGCATGCCAACAAACTCCATGGAATTCTAAACGGCGTGGATTATGAGGAGTGGAGTCCAAAAAGTGACCACTATATAGCAAAAAAATATACAGCGAAGAGTTTATCAGGTAAAAAAGTTTGCAAAGCAGAGCTTCAAAAAATCTTTAATCTTCCGGTGCGAGCGGATGTTCCTCTTTTTGGTTTTGTGGGGCGATTGGCGGAACAAAAAGGGGTAACACTTTTAGCGCGTGAGATTTGGAATCTGCTTCAGATGGATATTCAAATCGTCTTGCTAGGTGCAGGGGAGAGATGGGCAGAGAGCTTTTTTAGCCATGTGTCGGATGTTCAAAGAGAAAAATTCGGCTGTTACATCGGGTACAGAAATGATTTGGCGCACCAGATAGAGGCAGGATGCGACTTCTTTTTGATGCCATCACTCTTTGAGCCATGCGGATTGAACCAAATATACTCACTCAGCTATGGAACTCTGCCGATTGTAAGAGCGACAGGCGGGCTTGATGATACGATTGAGAATTTTAATCCAGATGCCAACAGCGGAACAGGATTTAAGTTTTATGATGCAACTCCGGAGGCATTTTATAACACTGTTGGCTGGGCGGTGTACACTTGGTACAACAACAAAGATGCGATTAAAGCATTGGTTCAAAACGCTATGAAAAAACATTTTGGCTGGGATGATACCGCCAAAGTTTACGAGAGTGTGTATAATAAGGCACTGCAACAAAAGCGTCAGAAATAAAAGGCTTAATCCATGAACTATACAATACATTACGATGTGACACTTTTTAGCGGCTATGATATTCACCTTTTTTTAAATGGAAATCATGCAAAACTTTATGATAAATTCGGTTCTCATTTTATGAACAGAGAGGACAAAACGGGCGTTTACTTCAGCGTATGGGCACCGAATGCAGGAAGTGTTTCGGTGCGTGGAGATTTTAATAACTATGCTCCGGATGCACATCCGCTCAAAAAGAGAGAGGATGACTCCGGTATCTGGGAGTGTTTTATTGAAGATGTAACAAATGGAGTCACTTACAAATATCACATCGTTTCAAACTTTTATAATATTATCCATGAAAAGAGTGACCCCTTCTCTTTTTTCTCTGAAATAGCACCGAAATCTGCCTCGCGTGTGTGGGATATAGAGAATTATGCGTGGAGTGACAAAGAGTGGATGAGCGAGCGATACAAATATAATGCACATAACGCTCCGATAAATATCTATGAGGTTCATCTCGGTTCGTGGAGAAGAAAAGCGGATGAGAATGACCGCTATTTGACCTACATGGAGGTGGCGGATGAGCTTGTGCCGTATTTGGTGCAGATGAACTACACCCATGTGGAATTTATGCCTTTGAGCGAATACCCTTATGACGGCTCTTGGGGCTATCAGGTTGTGGGCTATTTCGCCGCAACCTCTCGTTTTGGAACACCGCAGGAGTTAATGTATCTCATAAATGCGCTTCATCAAAGCGGTATCGGTGTCATTATGGATTGGGTTCCTTCACACTTTGCAGTGGACATGCATGGGCTCATCAATTTTGATGGAAGTGCCTTGTATGAACATGCAAACCCAAAACAGGGATTTCATCCTGAATGGGGAAGCATCATTTTTAACTATGGACGAAATGAAGTAAGAGCATTTTTGATAAGCTCTGCCATGTTTTGGCTCGATAAATACCATATCGACGGCATAAGAGTCGATGGAGTGGCTTCAATGCTTCATCTTGATTATGCAAGGGAAGAGGGCGAGTGGATTGCAAACCAACATGGCGGCAACGAAAACCTTGAAGCAGTCCAGTTTTTGCAACAGCTTAACCACACAACTTACGGCACATTTCCCGATACCGTGATGATGGCGGAAGAGTCAACCGCTTGGCCTATGGTAACCCGCCCGACCGATGTCGGAGGTTTGGGTTTTGGTTTTAAGTGGAACATGGGATGGATGCACGACTCTCTAAAATATTTCAGTTATGACCCGATTTATCGCCAACATCACCATCAGCAGCTCACATTTAGCATGTGGTACGCTTATGATGAGAATTTTTTGCTTCCTCTGAGCCATGATGAAGTTGTCCACATGAAAGGTTCACTCATTAACAAAATGCCCGGAACACTTGAAGATAAATTCTCAAATTTAAGAGCTTTGTACGCTTACATGATAGCCCATCCAGGAAAAAAACTTCTTTTTATGGGGTGTGAAATCGCTCAATTTGCGGAGTGGCATTACGAACAGAGTCTTGATTGGCACTTGTTAGAGTATCCACTTCATAAAAAACTAAACTACATGGTAAGTGACCTGAATGCCCTCTATAAAAAAGAGAAAGCCCTTCATCTACATGATGAAAAAAGAGATGGTTTTGAATGGGTAAATGATGCGGATTACCAACATAACTGCATAAGTTTTATCCGCAAGAGCGATGATGCAGACGAAACAATTTTGGTAGTATGTAACTTCTCAAACCAAGAACTCAGCCATTACCGCGTAGGCGTTCCGGATATCGGGCAATATAGAGAGATTTTTAACTCGCAATCGGGTTACTATGAAGGGTGCAACATAGGAAACACAGGGGTTCTAAACTCGGAGGATATTTCAGTAGATACAAGAAGACACTCTATTTCCATAACCATGCCACCGGTCGGAGTTCTTTATTTTAAAAGAGTCATTCAATTAGAAGTATAAAATAATGCTAGTTCGCAAAATTTTAACCAAATCAAGAAGTTGGTTAAAGTTTTAAATATCGGGGATAATTTTTAAAAATTTTTATTTTTCATTAGAGATGGAATTTTAAAAATGTTATATTGCATAATTTTTTATAATAATTTGGTCTATCTCTTTAATTATATCTAGAGCATTGTTATTTTTTAAAGTTTCCTCTCTATATTGTTTATATAAAGTCAATATTTGATTTTTTGTTTGTTCATTAAGTATCCATAAATCTACGATATTTCCTTTATTTAGGTCATTTGGTTCAAATTTTTGTAAGCCATTTCCGTATTCACGGCAATTATCTTCAAATATTTCTTTTGCAGTATCTGTCAATAAATATGCAAAAAGTAAATCAATATCTGTTTTTGAAAATAAATTATTCTGCTTTGGATAAATGCAATGAAAAGAAGTTAAATCTGAAATATTTGCTTCATTACGAATAAATCGTAATCCATTTCGATTGAAAACTGAAACCCAGATAGGGGCAGGCGGTCTGTTTTCTAAAGAGTACCATGGATTTCTTCTTGAAGTTAAAAACTTTTTATTTACTCCTTCTTCTTCACCAATTTTTAAATATTTTATTATGTTTTCATCTTGGTGACTTTGAGCATTTAAAAGAAAAATATTTTTATCGTTTCTTTTTAAATTTTCAAAATCATTATCAGTAAAAAATGATGTTTTAGCATCTATTGCTTTACAAATACAAGGTAAT
>JAUSKV010000116.1 GCA_030646745.1 Sulfurimonas sp.
AGACTAAGACTAGACACACTCCTATTTCTGCACTTACTGCTAATGTTATCAAGGGTGCCAGAGAGAGAGGACTTCTTAGCGGTTTCGACGCATTTTTAGGAAAACCCATTATTCTTAAAGAGTTGGAGAGACTCTTTTTAACATATTTAAAAGTAAACAAGAGTAGTAAAATAGAGTTCAAGCAAGAAATAAGCTTAAATGAAACCATTATGGGGTTAGATGTAACAAAGCTTAAAGATACCCTTTTACTCAATGATGATGAACTTAGATTACTAATTGAAATGTTTATAAAAAAGATGAAAAAATCTCTGCCAGACTTAGAAAATGCAATTCATCAGAGAGATTATAAAAAAATAGCCCTCATGGCACACAGCATCAAAGGTTCGAGTGCAAATTTTAGATTAGAAGAGTTGCAAAACAGTGCCGGAGAGATGGAAAAAATGGCTCAAAATAAGAATAGTGAATATCAATATGAAGCCATTTTTGAAATTATCAATCAAAATGTACAAGTGATAAAAATTTCCTAATCATCTATAAAATATCCTATTCCGGAGGCATTTTTAATAATGTCATCTTTAAGTTTACTTCTGAGTCTCCAAACTAAAGTTCTGACACTGTTTTCAGTAGCGCCACTCCCATCCCACACATAGTTAATTGCCTGCTCAAAGCTAACAGCAACACCCATTTGAGCGACAAGAAGTCTTAAAAAAGCGTTCTCTTTCTTTGTCAGCTTTATTTTTTTACCTTTGTAAAATGTTTCACTAAGTCCAATATCTAAATAATAATTTTCACCAAAAGGTATGATGGGCTTATCTGATGATTTTTTTGAATAGAGAAGCTTCTCTAGGTTTAATTTATCAACTCGGAGAGAGTTAATATCATTTTTTCTTTCACCCTCTATTTTGTATTTAAAAAGAGCCATTTGTATGGTTGCATGAAGAGAGTTTGGGTCAAATGGTTTAACAATGTAGCCATAAGGTTCAGTTTGCTTAGCTTGAGATATTATCTCATCATTACTATAAGAAGTTAGATAGATAAAAGGAATATTATATTCTGTTCTTATCTCTTTTGCAAGTTTTATTCCATCATCACCATCTTGTAGTGATATATCAACAAGTATAATGTCTGGAGAACAAGCTTTAATCTCATTTTTTGCTTCAACAGCACTTTCACATATGGCAACTACATTGTATCCATGCCTCTGAAGCGATAAGCTTAGATTGGTGGCTGTAATCTCATCATCTTCAACTATAAGGATATTTACATTTTCCATTTAAAACCCTATTCTAAAAAGTAACTACTTTGTGATAAATAATATTGTATTATAATATAACTCTTATATATTTAGCAAGAAACATGAGGTTAAAACATACTCTTCTAAATATTTATCCGCTATTAATTCAAATTACAATTAAGAAAAATTCATTTTTATATATGTTAAATCGGATTTGATAAAATTTCATATCATACAGAAATAATTTCTAAGAAGTAGTTTGTATCTTCTTTAGAAATATTGAAAGAAAATAAAAGTATTTTTGGTTAGGAATTTTAGGGAAAGAGCCTGAAACTCCATAGAATTGAAGTTTCAGAGCAGGATGGGAGTTGTTACATCATCCCCGGCATTCCACCCATTCCGCCACCCATGTCATGAGAAGGCTTTTCTTCAGGGATTTCAAAAATTGCTGCTTCTGTCGTTAAAAGAAGACTAGAAACTGAAGTAGCATTGATAAGGGCTACTCTTGCAACTTTTAGAGGGTCGATAATTCCAGCTTCGAACATGTCAACATATTCGCCGGTTGCTGCATTGAAACCGATGTTTTCATTTGTCGCACTTTCTACAGCATTTACGACAACACCTGTGTCGTAGCCGGCGTTTTGTGCAATTTGTTTCATCGGTGCTTTGACAGCACGAAGGATTATCTCACAGCCGATTTTTTGGTCACCTACTAAATCAAGGTTCACTTTTGCAGCAGCACGAACCAAAGCAGCTCCACCACCGATAATAATGCCCTCTTCAACCGCCGCTTTAGTTGCACTTAATGCGTCATCCACACGGTCTTTTCTCTCTTTCATTTCTGTTTCAGTTGCAGCGCCAACTTTAATAACCGCTACACCGCCGCTGAGTTTTGCTAATCGCTCTTGAAGTTTCTCTTTATCATATTCAGAAGTTGTTGCATCGATTTGAACTTTGATTTCAGAAATTCTTGCTTTAACAGCTGCTTCATCCCCTGCACCGTTCACTATCACAGTGTGGTCTTTATCTATAATAATACGAGAAGCTTGTCCTAACATTTGAAGAGTTGCACCCTCAAGCGTGTGTCCAGTTTCTTCTGAAATAACAGTTCCATGCGTCAAAGTTGCAATATCCTGAAGCATCGCTTTTCTTCTGTCCCCAAAACCCGGAGCCTTAACAGCAGAGATATTTAAAACACCTCGAAGTTTATTAACAACCAAAGTTGAGAGTGCTTCACCCTCAACATCTTCTGCAATAATCAGAAGTGGACGAGATGTTTTTTGAACCTGCTCTAACACAGGAAGCAAATCTTTAAGTGATGAGATTTTAGTGTCAACGAGTAGAATCCAAGGATTTTCTATCTCAGCTATCATCTTTTCTGGGTTTGTGATGAAATAAGGGCTTAAATAGCCGCGGTCAAACTGCATGCCTTCAACTACCGTCAGTTCATCAGAGATACCTTTTGCTTCTTCAACAGTTATAACACCGTCTTGTCCAACTTTTTCCATAGCTTCGGCAATCATGTCGCCAATAGCTGTGTCTGAATTTGCGGAGATAGTTGCAACTTGCGCTATATCTTTTTTGCCGTTAATCGTTTTGCTAGCCGCTTTTAGGTTTGCTAAAATCGCTTCACATGCTTTGTCCATACCGCGTTTTACTTCAACAGGATTTGCTCCTGCAGTGATGTTTCTAAGACCCTCAGAAAATATTGCATTTGCTAAAACGGTAGCTGTGGTCGTACCGTCACCCGCTTCATCTGCAGTGTTTGAAGCAACCTGTTTTACAAGTTGCGCACCCATGTTTTCAAGTGTATCTTTGAGCTCTATCTCTCTTGCAACAGTCACACCGTCTTTTGTGATAATCGGAGAGCCGTAACTTTTTTGAATCAAAACATTACGACCGCGAGGTCCCATTGTTACCTTTACTGCATCCGTAAGTTTTGCAACACCGCGAGCCAACGCATTTCTTGCGTTATCTGAAAAAATTATCTCTTTTGCCATCTTATTATCCTATTATCCCAAAAATATCATCAGTTTCTAAAACCAAAAATTTATCCGCACCCAGTGAAACTTCATTGCCTGAATATTTTCCAAACAAAACAACATTTCCACATGCTAACTCAGTCACTTCTTTGCTCACTGCCACAACTTCACCGCGAGACGGTTTTTCTTGTGCGCTATCTGGGATAATAATCCCCGAACTTGTAATGTTTGCTTCTTCTAATCTTTTAACTAAAACCCTCTTGCCTAATGGTTGAAAATTCATAAATACTCCTTTGTTTTATGGCGCGATTATAGTATATTTGTACTAACACATGGCTTCACGGCTTATTGTTCAACTTCACCATTAACATTATTTCAAACTCTTAAGAATTCATCTATCAATTTTATCTTCCCATTTTTAGCCAATCCTTGATGTAATTTTATGAGTTTTTTAGGCGTGAGAAGAATCCACTATTAAAGGCAAAATATTACAACAGAAAATGCTTCAACTATCCGAACTAAAATACTCCCGTTAATTTTTCAACAATTCATACTATCGCATTAACCCTTTTCAGACAACATGGCTTTATCAATATCAAACGAGCCATACGCCTTGTAGCTTTTGATATTAAACGACTTTATAAAATATTAGTATGAAACAACCCAATTTACTTGACTTTTTAATCTTCCTAAAGTATAATTGCGGCTCAATAAATATTCCGAATTAGCTCAGCGGTAGAGTAGGTGACTGTTAATCACTTGGTTCCTGGTTCGAGCCCAGGTTGGGCAGCCATATTTTATATGGCTGAAAGCTTCACCTTGCACCCCGCCTCCCGCCTAAGTCCGGCAAAATTTTCAGAAAGACTTTTATTCGCTCAGCTCGGGTTAAGCAGAATCGCTTCATGCTTAATACTGTCAAGTCAGACAAACCTATCGAGGCCTTATCGCAGTAGTGACAATGCGGTATAGTGGCGACGATTGAAATTCAACTGAACATTCACAGGAGTTTGACCCCCAATGCGATCTCTATTTCTTTCCCTGCTTCTCTGTTTCAGCGCCTTCACCAACGCCGCAGAAAGCGCGAATCCTGTTGTTGTGATGGAAACCAATAAGGGCACCATCA
>JAUSKV010000127.1 GCA_030646745.1 Sulfurimonas sp.
TTACTGATGCTGTATTGAATGTTTATGTACGTGCAATTAACAATCTTTTTGAATTTACAGCTCTTGCATATGCTCTCTCTTCTTTAAGTGTTTTTATAAAAAGCAGTGCAAAGATTATAAGTGAAGACAGTGAAAAAAGAAGAATGCTTAGTCTATTACTTGAACATTTAGGGCACGATCTTACATCTTGGAGGGAGCATATATTTATACTGCAAGATACAGCCGATATTCATTATATTGATAGTTCATTTTTTAGTTCATGTATGCAGATAGAAGCAATTATTGATGATAAGCATGTAGATGCTGATGATGATAATGAGATGGAATTTTTTTAAAAAAACTTTTTGTAGTGAAGCAGAAGCTGAATACCTCGACGAGGCACTTTAGTTGTAAAGCTACGCTAATTTATAGTTAAAATGAGGTGAATAAGTGAGGGTAAAATGAGAATATTTTTAGCAGAAGATAATGAAGACAACTATTTGGTAGTGAAGTCTAATCTAAAAAAATTAAAAATGCCATGTGAACTGTTATGGGCAAAAGATGGCAGTATCGCGATTGAAATGCTGAGTCATGAAGATAAAATTGATATTTTTTTGGTGGACATAGAGATGCCAAAAATAGGCGGTGTTGAACTTGCTAAATGGATTCGTTCCCAAGAGCGATTTTTACATGTACCAATTGTCGCTGTAACAGCTTCAGTTTTTGCGGAGATGAAAACAATGTATTTAGAAAAAGGGTTTGATTATATTTTAGAAAAACCATTTTCAAGAAAAGAGCTTCTTGAAATGTTGCAAACGAGTATTCATCTTTCATGAAAATAATTAAAGTAATTCCTTTTATCTTGATGATTGTATTGTTTACTATAAGTTATCAATTTTATAAAACTATGAAAAATACAGCAATGTTAGAAGTTCAAACACAATTTTTATTACATTCGCAAGAGTTTAAAACACTTGTCGAGCAGAGAATGACGGCTTATGAACATGTTTTACATGGTACAAAGGGGCTCTTTATTGCTTCAGATTCTGTTGATAGAACAGCATTTAAATCGTATATTAAGAATTTAATGCTTGACAAAGTGTTTCCAGGTATTCAAGGTATTGGCTATTCTATAATAGTACCGGCTGATAAAAAAGATGAATTTATAAATAAAGTTCGCCTTGAAGGCTTTGATTCTTTCAATATCACGCCAACAACTCCTCGTGATTTTTATACCACAATTTTATATCTGGAACCATTGGACGTGAGAAACAAAAAAGCCTTTGGTTATGACATGTTTTCAAATCCGGTAAGACGAATAGCTATGGAAGAGTCACGAGATAATGATAAAGCTATTATTTCTGCAAAAGTGACTCTTTTACAAGAATATGAAGTAAACGCGCAAGCCGGTTTTTTAATGTATTTACCAATATATGAAAAAAGTACAAAGAATGAAATAGTAGATGAGAGAAGGGAACATATATTGGGATGGATTTATGCCCCTTTTAGAGTCAATGATCTTATGCGAGGATTAAAAGGTTTTGAAGATAAAAATTTTGATATTGAGATTTATGATAATGGCATTATTTCTCCGGTATCATTGATGTATGACAGTTATAAAAGTAATAAAATTTCACTTTTTAGCAATAAAATAGAGATAAATATTGCTGGGCGGAATTGGACTGTTCTCATTCAATCAACACCGGATTTTGAAAAAACTTTAGATGTTAGCAAGGCAGAATTAGTGCTGGTATTTGGACTTATAATTAGTTTTATTTTGGTCTATATTATTTTACAGCTTATAAATACTAAAGAATACGCTCAAAAAAAAGCTAAAGAAATGAATAAAGAGTTGGTCATTAAAAGAAATGAACTTAAAGATTTAAATATAACATTAGAAAAAAGAGTAGAAGAGAAAACTCAAGAGTTGCAACGAGCAAATGAGGTGCTTGAAGAACATATAGAAGATTTGGAAGTTTTAAATTCAAAACTAACAAAAGCAAAAGAAGCGGCACTTCAAGCGGCACAAGCAAAGTCAAATTTTATAAGCGGTATCTCACATGAACTCCGTACTCCTCTTAATGCAATCATAAATTTTACAGACCAAATTGTTGAAGATTTTGATGAAATTTTATTAGATAAAGAGATGCAAACAGACACGAAAAGTTTTTTAAAAAGGGTATTGCTAAACTCAAGATACCTTCTGCAACTCATTAATGATTTACTGGAGTTTACAAAAGCTGAAGCTGGGAAGATGGATTATAGAATTGAGGAGAGAGATATAAATGCTACATTAAGAACGGCATATAACAATACATATTCACTTCTCAATGGAACAGATGTAAAGTTCAATTTAACGCTCTATCCAACACCACTTATAGGATTGATAGATCCAAGAAGATTTTTGCAAGTACTCTTGAATTTACTTTCAAATGCAATTAAATTTACAAACAAAGGTTCGGTAGAACTAAGAAGTTTTGTAGAAGAAACTTTTATAGTCGTAGAGATAAAAGATACAGGAAAAGGAATCCCGGTAGAAAAACAGAAGATTATATTTGAGCCGTTCATGCAAGTGAATAATACAGATAACGGTACAGGACTCGGACTTGGATTGGCAAAAAGAATGTGTGATGATATGGGTATAGGAATTTCATTCAGTTCTATTGAAGGTAGTGGTACTACTTTTCGTTTAAATATAAAAAAATTTGAGGGATAAACGATGAAAATGAACTCTATCGTATTTAAAATGATGTTGCCATTGATTGCTATTACAATTTTAGTGGTTGGTATCACTCTATTGGTAACACAAACTTACCTAAAGAAAGTTGTTGAAGATATTTTTGTTGAGCTAAAAGTGCATCATCTTGAAACAATATATCATTTAAAGGTGGAAAATATTCTCTCCAATATCAAAAACAATGGAGTTGTAATTGCTAATTCAAATGATGTAGAAAAGTTTATTTTAAGCAGTGATGCAAAAGAAGGCAAAATCTCAAATGAGATGAAAAAAAAGCTTTCTGATTTAAAACAACTTTATAATTTAGAACATATATATATAGCTGAGGCGAGTAGTAAAAACTATTTTGATGAAAATGGTTTTGTTAAAGTTGTTGATACGGCAAATAGAGAGAGTGACTGGTTTTTAAGAACACTAAATAGTAAAAAGAAATTTTTAATTAATGCTGACAGTGATATAAGAGAAAATCTGCATGTATG
>JAUSKV010000135.1 GCA_030646745.1 Sulfurimonas sp.
TTAATAACTTTTTAAAACTAGAGATTCAGACAAAAAAATAGTTACTTCACTATAGGTTTTAGTCCTTGCAGGATTTGAGTTCAATCTCTAATAAGCGAATTTTTTGCTCCAAGATTTTATCATCTTTATTTTTTTGAAAGGCAGTGAGATTATTTGTAAATAAAAAAGCAGCAGTTTTTTCAAGAGCTGAATTTTGTTGTGATTTAAGCTCATTCAACTGATTTATTTTTTCGATGCATGTAGAATTGATTTCTGCAACTCCGTTCAGATAAAGAAGGCTCATTAAAAACGCTATTTTTAATGAATGTTTCATAATGTCTTCTTCTTCAGCTTTTCAGCTTTATATTGTAATTTTTATATAAACTATGCCTAGTTAGCATAGTTTATTTGCTTCTCCAAGCTCAAAGCACCGTCAAAAAGTGTCTGCTCATCGTAGGCTTTAGCAATCAACTGAAGTCCTATCGGCATTCCTTCACTGTTTTTTGAGATTGGAAGTGCGATGGCTGGGAGTCCCGCTAAATTCACGCTGATAGTGTAGATGTCACTCAAATACATCTCCATCGGGTTAGAAAACTCTCCGAATTTGTTTGCAACACTTGGTGCTACAGGTGAGAGAATTAAATCAACACTCTCAAATATTTTTGCATACTCATCTTTGATAAGGTGGCGTACTTTTTGTGCTTTTACATAGTAAGCATCGTAATATCCGCTTGAGAGTACGAAGTTTCCAAGCAGAATACGGCGTTTTACTTCATCACCGAAACCTTCGCTTCTTGTTTTTACAAAGGTGTCGTTCAAGTCTTTGCCGATTTTTCGGTTTCCATATCGGATTCCGTCAAATCTTGCAAGGTTTGTTGTTGCTTCTGCAGTTGCTGTTATGTAGTATGCAGAAATGTCGTATTTTGCATCCATCAACTCTTTTTCTACTATCGTGTGACCTGCATTTTTGAGAGCTTCTATCGCTTTTTCGTAGGCATTTTTAACATCCGCACTTGCATTTTCTATATACTTTGGAAGTACAGCAATTGTAAGTTTTCTCTCTGAATTTAGGTTTGGAGTGACTTTATCATCCATTTTGGCATTCGTTGAATCTTTGTCATCTGAACCGCTGATAATGTCATACAAAATCGCTGCATCTTCCACATTTTGAGTCATCGGTCCGATTTGGTCTAGGCTTGAAGCATACGCGCCCAAACCGTAACGGCTCACTCTTCCGTAGGTCGGTTTCATTCCCACTATCCCGCAAAATGCGGCAGGCTGGCGGATACTTCCACCCGTGTCGCTTCCAAGTGCGGCAATTGCCAAACCTGCTGCAACGGCAGCGGCACTTCCTCCGCTGCTTCCGCCCGGTACGCGGTCGCTTGCATGTGGATTTAATGTTTTGCCGTAAAAGCTTGACTCTGTTGTCGAACCCATGGCAAACTCATCCATGTTTGTTCTGCCAAACGGGCTGAGTCCGGCATCCATCATCTTCTCGATTACCGTCGCATTATAGGGAGCGATGTAGCCCTGAAGAATGTTTGAGCCAGAAGTTATCGACCAATCTTTTACTTGAATATTGTCTTTGATGGCGATAGGCACACCTTCGCCGATGTTGAGTATATCGATGTAAGCGTTGAGTTTAGGTCTTGCCTCTATCTTCGCTTTTAAATCGTTTTTGAAATTTTCTAGTTCTTCTTTACTTAATTTTAACGCTTCTTTTAATGTAATCACTAGTTTTCCTATGGTTCTAAATTATGGGGTGTATTATAGCAAAATGTGTTTATTTTTTCTTTAGCACTGTTTTGTAAGATAAAAAAGAGTCAATAACTTACCTCTTTTTTCTTGTACCACCTCTCCTGAGGTGGTACGAATGAGTTGTGGTTATATGTTATTCATACTTTTGACCGTTATATTCTAGCCAACCACCAACATGACGCTTATTTGGATCACGATGTGTCCAATGCACAACCCCACCCTTGGCATTATTTTCATATTCGCCACAAAACTTTATAAAACCACCTTCTTTTAGTAAATTTACTTTTGGTGCTAAATCGATATTGTGAGCAATTAATAAAGTTTTCCCGGATGATAATTTTACTATAAACCTTTGATGACGACTACCTTTGTTGTCATCACTAAGCAGTTTAGTAACCTTTCCGGAATCGCACATTTGTGAACCGGCAAATAGTTCAAAGCTCATAAGTAGTATAAAGAGTATTTTTTTCATTTTAAATTCCAATTTTATTTTTTTATATAACGTTTGACTCTAGCTAATAAATGACCGCTAGGGCATTTATTGGTTTATATCTTTTGTCTTTTAAATCTCAAAAGTGGAGATTAACTTACGGGGGTGCAACTTCTTGTGACTTGGGTTATGGTATGCATTCCACCTCAGGAGAGGTGGAACGAGAAAAGACATCGTGAAAATTCTCACCTTGTCGAATCCTCTCCAAATAACCATAGAGAGATGAACGAGGCATTTGTTTGAATAATTCACATACCGCTGCTTTCGCTGCCTGATAATTTTTAATGTTTTGATCTTTATCCGCGCTCCAGAACTGCGAAGGGCTATCTAGCTCTTTGACTCTTTTAATCTCGGACTTATCGAATGATGCACAATCAAACATGTAATGTGAACGATAATCGACTTGTAGAGCCACCCCTTCATCAAACCATGTTGAAAACCTCCAATATCTAGCTGTATATCCTAGCCGCTCTGCAATTTCGGCATGAACCAATTCGTGCGCAGTAACATCAATACTTGGCTGTTTCTGATTGAGAATAAGGTAATTCCCCCACGGGGCAAATAAAAATTTTGCAGGCACATCATGTATTCCATATTCACTAGCAGTTTTTGCACTGCTGGTGACAATTATGGTTGGCTTTGCGATTGGCTCTCCAAATGTTTTAGTTATTCTGTCTTTCGCAGTATCAAGAAGAGTTAACATGTTTCTTTGCTCTGTTTCGGATAAATTACTTTCAAAATACACATTATTTCCAGCTTTATGAAAGTCAGAGAAGTCAGTTAGTGCGGCTTTAATAGTGGACGAATATGAATGAGCATTGCTAGTGAAAGTCAGAAAAAAGACGACTAATATAAAATTGACTATATTTTTCATTCATTACCGTCCCACGGAAACTAACTATTTATTCAACGAACATTATATAAATTACACTCCAGTGAATGAATCGCCATTTTTTAGAGTTAAAGTTTTCTAGACTTTTTGCCTACCTTAACAAGTGTAATCCCGACACCTATCATGACAAATATCACAGCTACGGTAACTGCGATAAATGTTAAAGATACAGGCTCTGCGAAGTTAGGCACTTAAAACCTTTGCACATCTTTGGCATGTGGACTCTTCATTTTCAGAGTGGTATTTCCAGCATCTAGGGCATTTGGCTTTTGTTGCTTTTGAAATCACAAATGTGTCTTCATTCACTTTGAAAGTTCCAAGTATCTCTTCATCTGGTTTATCTTCAAAAATACCGGAGATTACAAACCAATCTTCAGCCTCAAGAGAATTCATCTCTAACACAACTTTCGATTCAGTATGCAAAATAAGTTCAAGTGTGCTTTTGATGATTTTTTCTTTTTTGAGTCTGTCAACAATCTCATAAAAACCTTCTCTTGCCTCGCTCATGTATTCTGCATTAAAACTGCTTTCTCCGGCTTCAATCGGTGCGTAAATCAGCTCAAAAATATCTTTTGCATCGCCTTTAATAATTGCAGGTGCATTGTCTATAATCTCATCCGCCGTATAGGTTAAAATCGGAGCTATTAAAAGTAAGAGTGATTTTGTGATGATAGCCATCGCACTCTGGCTTGCACGGCGGTGTGTGTCATTTGCACCGTCACAATAGAGTCTGTCTTTTGTAATATCAAGGTAGATTCCGCTTAACTCATTTACGATAAAGTTGTTTAGTAAGCTCATTCCATGAACAAAATTGTAGTTTGAAAAAGCCTTATGCGTATCGTCAAAAACTTTTTTCGCAACTCCGACTATCCATTGGTCAAGCTCGCCCATCTCTGCATGTGGAGTTAAACTCTCCAAATCATTGATATTTGCCATCAAGAATCTAAAAGTATTTCTAAGTTTTCTGTAGTTTTCGGCAGTCTGTTTTAAAATACCGTCAGAGATTTTCAAATCACTCTGGTAGTCGCTCGAAGCAACCCAAAGGCGAAGAATTTCACTTCCGTACTCTTTTAAAACACTCTCAGGAGCAACAACATTGCCCTTGGATTTTGACATTTTTTCGCCCTTTTCATCGACTGTGAAACCGTGCGTTAAAACGCCTTTATAAGGTGCTTTGTGTTCTACTGCTGCACTTAAAAAGAGGGAAGATTGAAACCATCCGCGGTGTTGGTCAGAACCTTCTACATATAAATCAGCCTGATATTCACCTGCATCGTAGTTGCGAGATTTTAAAACCGCATTCCATGTGGAACCGCTGTCGAACCAAACATCCAAAATATCTGTTACTTTTTCAAGTTCGTCTGCGCTGAAACCTGCACCTGGGTAAAGAAGCTCCTCAATCGGCATTGAATACCAAACATCGCTCCCTTTCATCTCAAAAATCATGGCGATAAAGTTTAAAACTTTTTCATCCAAAAGAACTTCGCCGGTAGCTTTTACTCTAAAGAATGCTATCGGCACACCCCAGTCACGCTGGCGAGAAATACACCAGTCAGGACGGTTTGCAACCATAGAAGTAAGTCTTTTTCGACCGCTCTCCGGCACGAATAGAGTTTTTTCTACTTCGCTAAGGGCGATTTCTCTGAGAGTTTTATCTTCGCCTAGCGGTTTTTCATCTACGGAGATAAACCATTGTTTCGTCGCTCTAAAAATGAGAGGAGTGTGGCTTCTCCAACAGTGTGGGTAGGAGTGGGTAAATTTACTTACTTTTAAAACACTTTCGCCCATCAGTTCAATAATTTCATCGTTTGATTTGAAGATATGTTTGCCGACAAAACTCTCTGCATTTGGAATCAATCCAAGTCCTACAACTGTTTCATCAAAACAGCCCGTTTCATCGACTGGCATAACCACTTCTAAGTCATAAACAAGCCCAACGCGGTAGTCATCTTCTCCATGTCCCGGAGCGGTGTGGACACAACCTGTTCCATTATCAATTAAAACATGTTCGCCTAAAACTATGCGGGAAGTTCTGTCGTTGAGCGGATTGATTGCCAATAGGTTTTCAAACTCTGTTGCTTTGAAAGTTCTTGCAATATCTCCACCGAGAACATGTTGCTCTTTGAGAGAGTTTAAAAGCTCTTTTGCAACGATGTATCCGGTTGTAGTTAAAACATACTCTTCATGTGGATTGAGTGAAATTCCCGTGTTGGCAGGAATTGTCCATGGAGTTGTCGTCCAGATAACCGGAGCTGCCTTCGTTAAAATTCCAAGTTTTGTTTTTGCTTCGTCACTCAGCTCAAAGGCGATAAAAATTGAGTGAGACTCTTTGTCTTCGTACTCAACTTCAGCCTCTGCAAGTGCCGTTCTCTCAGCCCAAGACCAAAAAACAGGTTTGCTTCGCTCAATCAAAAGACCTTTTTTTGCAACACCGCAAAGCGTTCTGTAAATATTTGCTTCAAATTTATAATCCATAGTTACATAAGGATTTTCCCAGTCGGCCAAGATACCTAGTTTTTTGAACTCATCTCTTTGAATATTTACAAATTCACTTGCATGTGCACGACAAAGCTCACGGATTTTTGCAGTCTCTAAAAGCTCTTTTTTTGCTTACCGCCAAGCTTTTTTTCAACCTGTTGCTCAATCGGTAAACCATGACAATCCCA
>JAUSKV010000137.1 GCA_030646745.1 Sulfurimonas sp.
ATCACCTATAGATTTTTGCATAAACTTCAAAGAGAGGAGTTTTGCGGCAATCTAAATTCTACCACTTTTATAAACTCTACTCAAAGTGTTGAAGAGTACATCCACAAAGAGGATTGGAGGATAAATGCAAATGCAAATATCAGCTACTCAAATGCAGGACTTGTAAACAACCTTGCAGGAAAAGTTGTTGCAAACTACTGGCTAGATAAGGTCTATTCAAACGATGAGGGTTACGCCCATAGAAACGGCGATATTCATATCCACGACCTTGATAACCTGAGTGGCTATTGTGCCGGATGGAGCCTGAGAGTTCTTCTTGATGAGGGTTTCAACGGAGTGCGAGGAAGAGTTGAGAGTAAGGCACCAAGCCACTTTAGAGAAGCATTAGGGCAGATGGTAAACTTTCTTGGAATTCTGCAGAGTGAATGGGCGGGAGCGCAGGCGTTCAGCAGTTTTGACACCTATCTTGCACCCTATCTATTTAAAGATAAGCTGAGCGAGGATGAGATAAAAAAAGCTCTCAAAGGCTTCGTTTACAATTTGAATGTTCCATCAAGATGGGGACAAAGCCCTTTCACAAATGTAACAATTGATTGGACAGTGCCGAGTGATTTAAAAGAGCAAATCCCGACAAAAAATCAAAAACATCTTTTTTATGCCATGGATGATGAACAACTGCTTGAAGCTGCAAAAGAGAGAGATGAGAAAGTAACATCATTAACAGATTTAACCTACAAACATTTTTATCATGAGATGAAACAAATCAATAAAGCTTTTTTTGAGATTTTAACAGAGGGAGACGCGAGCGGTCAACCTTTTACCTTTCCGATTCCGACTGTAAATATAACCGAGGAGTTTGACTTTGATGGTGAAAATACGGATATTTTATTTGAAAATACGGCAAAAATTGGCAGTGCCTATTTCCAAAATTTTATAGGAAGTCAATACATAAGAGATGCTGAGGGCAATTTGTGTGAAAATCCGCATGCCTATAAACCGGGGCATGTGAGAAGCATGTGTTGCAGGCTGCAGCTCGATTTACGAGAGTTGCTCAAGCGAGGCGGCGGGCTTTTCGGCAGTGCAGAGATGACGGGGAGTATCGGGGTTGTGACGCTCAACATGGCAAGGCTTGGTTATTTATATAAAAATGACAAACCGTCACTCTTTGCAAGGATTGAAGAGCTGATGGAACTGGCTTACTCAACTTTGGAGAAAAAAAGAGTTGTAGTGAATGAGCTGTTCCATAAAGGACTTTATCCTTATACAAAACGCTATTTGCACCATTTTAACAATCACTTCTCAACCATCGGCGTTAATGGAATCAATGAAATGATAAGAAATTTCAGTGACGATACGGACGATATTACAACTCTGAGCGGTATTGCATTTGCGGGTGAAATCTTGGATTTTATGAGAGAAAAGATCATCTCCTATCAGGAAAAAAGCGGAAACCTTTACAACCTTGAAGCTACTCCGGCGGAGGGAACGACCTACCGTTTTGCAAAAGAGGACAAAAAAAGGTATTCAGATATTATTCAAGCGGGGTTTGCCCAAAATATTTACTATACAAATTCATCCCAAATTCCTGTAAATTATACAACCGACCCTTTTGAAGCTCTTGATTTGCAAGATGATTTGCAGTGCAAATATACTGGCGGAACAGTTTTGCATCTCTACATGAGCGAAAAAATATCAAGTATAAAAGCAACGAAAAAGTTTGTAAAAACAGTGATTGAAAACTATAGACTTCCTTATATCACAATCACTCCGCTCTTCTCTATTTGCCCGATTCACGGCTATCTGCATGGAGAGCATGAGTTTTGTCCAAGGTGTGATGAAGAGAATGAATAACTATAATATTTGCGATATTACACCTTTTACTCTGCAAGATTTTCCCGATACTCTTGCATGTATTATCTGGTTTAGCGGATGCAACATGCTCTGTTCTTACTGTCATAACTTGGATTTGGTTTATGAGAGTGAGAAGCGCTTAAGTGTTGAAGAAGTGTTAACTTTTTTACAAACTAGAAAGGGAAAACTTGAAGGTGTTGTTTTTTGCGGAGGAGAGCCGACGCTCTATCCAAAAATTTTGGAACTCTCACAAAAAATAAAATCCATGGGATTTAAAATCAAACTTGACACAAACGGCTCGAAGCCTGAAGTGATACATGAACTTTTACCATATCTTGATTTTGTGGCACTTGATTTCAAATCCACAGAGTCAAAGTTTTTAGAAATAACACACTCCAAACTCTATAGAAAATTTGAAGAGTCGCTCGATTTATTGCTCAGTTCTTCGGTAGAATTTGAAGTTCGCACAACGTACCATAGTGAACTTTTAAACTATGAAAACATCAACGAAATGATAGATTTTTTAGAGAAAAAAGAGTACAAAAATAGATATTTTATACAACCCTACATGGCACAACAGAGATTTATAAAAGAGCTACCTAAATCACTAAGTTTTGATGCTTCAAAAATAAAACTTTCCTCCCTAAATATAGGCATAAGATAAGAGTTTTTGATATAAATCAAGAAAAATATTTTAAAATTATATATAATAATACTCATAAGCCGTCAATGCTAAAAAGCCTTCCGAGAGCCTCCCTAAATTCAAGCAATGCTTAGTCAAATTTTATTGACGGCTTAGCTCTTTTTGCCTGAATTCAAGTTCTTCTCTTCACTGAAATTTTTACGTAACAATAATCAAAAAGAGGTATATTAAGCATAACGGATGTACCATTCCACATCATTTTCCAAACCCACCATATAAAAGGAGCTTAGTCTGCAAACAGAAGATGTCAAAATAATTTTTATAAGCTTTGTTACTCTCGTTTTTATCGGTGCAATGTTGCTCATGTTGCCGTTTGCTCACAATGGTGACTTGCGATTTGTGGATGCAATTTTTACAGCTACCTCCGCCGTTTGTGTAACAGGATTAATCGTCAAAGATACCGCTTTTGACTTCACCACTTTTGGACATGTAATCATCCTTGCACTTATACAAATCGGCGGTATCGGCTACATGACAGCAGTTACTTTTATGGCTGTTATGCGAGGCAAGAGGCTTACCTACCGTGACCGTCTTATTCTCAAAGAGTCACTCAACTATCCGGGAATGAGCGGAATTTTTCGTTTCTTGAAAATTGTATTTGCCAGTATTATTCTTATAGAACTCATTGGAACAACTATCTTAGCACTCCGTTTTTGGGATGACATGCCGTTTTTAGATGCTCTATGGTATGGTTTTTTTCACTCTGTTTCTGCTTTTAATAATGCGGGTTTCTCCCTTTTTAGTACAAATTTAATGGACTATCGAGGTGATTTGGTTATCAATTTAACAATTCCACTGCTTGTTATTATAGGTGGATTGGGGTATTTGGTTGTATTAGAGCTTTACAATTATCGTAGAAAATCGCTTACCCGTCTCTCTACACATACTAAAATTGTACTATGGACATCAGGATTTATGATTTTGGCTGGGATGGCTATTATTCTCTCTCTCGAGTGGAATAATCCGGATTCTCTCGGTGGTATGAATACATACGAAAAAATTGTCTCTGCATGGTTTGCTTCTGTAAACTACCGTACAGCAGGATTTAACACTATTGATTTCTCTACTTTTAATGACTCTGATCTGTTTTTTGGAACAGTTTTTATGATGACGGGTGGTAGCCCCGGAGGTACAGCCGGAGGGATTAAAACAACGGTCATCGCACTTGCGGTTATTGGCGTATGGTTCACTCTTCGCGGTCAGAACAATCCTCATATTTTTCACAGAAGTTTGAATTCCTATCAAATTAATAAAGCATACGCAATTATATTTGTTGCATCTTTTTATGTATTGATTTCGACGGTTATTTTAAATGAGAGTGAAAAGCTTGATTTTGTCCGCACTCTTTTTGAAACATGTTCGGCGTTTGCAACCGTCGGTGTCTCCACCGGAAACGGCGGAGTGCTAAGTTACAGCGCTCTTTTTAGCGATGTAGGAAAATTCAATATTATTTTGTTGATGTTGATGGGGCGTATCGGTGTTTTTGCCTTTACAATCGTTATAGTCGGAAAAGCGGTGCAAACCCGTATTAAATATGCAGAAGGGAAGGTTATTATATGACATATGTAGTTATAGGATTAGGAAAATTTGGATTTCATGTTGCTCAGGGGCTTGCTCAGCAGGGTGAAACAGTGATTGCGATTGATAATGACGAGGATAAAATCCGTAACATTAGTGAATTCGTTCAAGATGCGATTATGCTTGATTCGACGGATGCAAAGGCATTGCGTGAAGCCGGAATTGCAGATGCCGAAGTAGCAATTGTGAGTATTGGTGAGCATCTTGAGTCAAGTATTCTTACTATTATGGCACTCAAAGAAGTTGGCATTGAGACCATTATTGCCAAAGCTATCACTCCCGTACATGGTCAAATTCTCTCAAAACTAGGTGCTGCAAAAGTCATCTATCCTGAGATGGAGTCGGCTAAAAAGCTAGTTAAAAAAATTGTAGCAAATATGAATTATGAGACAATCGACCTCTCCATTACCATGAAGATTGCCAAAATGAGTGTTCCTGATTTTTGGGTCGGGACTTCCATTTTATCGCCTACTTTTGAGAAAGATTATGAGGTAAAACCAATCGCCTATAAACATCAAGGTGAGTGGCACACATCCTTTGAGAAGGATGACATTCTTGAAAAGGGTGATTTGCTAGTTGTTCTTGGCAACAGCAATCATGTTGCGGCGCTTAGTAAAAAAGTATAATTTTTCTCTAGGACTTTTATTCTACATGCCTGCAAAATAGGGAATGTGGAATAAAAAGAGTCTCTTATTTCTCACGCACTTTGTGTCGTTTTAAAATTATCTGTTACATACTCAAGTTCATACATGTTTTGTGCAATGTATTCTATATCTTCAATTGCTTCGAGTGTAGCGGCAAATAAAATCCTATCACTTATTTTTATTGTCATTGTCTCCTCCGGCAAGAGATAGAACTTTTTACCTCTTTGCAAAAGTAGGGGTTTTATACTGTTTTTAATCATTCTGTCATCTCGTCTTAGAGATAAATTTCCAAGATAGATAGTGTAGTTATTGATGATAGAATCCTTAATTGCATTTGCCTGCTCGCTCTCAATATAGAGTTCAAAAACTTCGGGATTATCTCCAATTTTGCTTAGAAGCTCTTCAACCAGTCTTGCGCCTAGCTCTTCAGTTTGAGATTTCATAAGATGCAAAAATTTATCTGACATAGGATTGACAAGGGCATTTATAGTTTTATGAATCAATATTCTTGATGGCATAAAGATAAAATCAATGTGAGAATATTTAAAAATAGAGTAGTTTTCCAACTCATTTTCTCTGGCAACCGTGACAATATTTTTGTTTATTTTTCTGGCTGTAGAGAGAAGAGATAAGTTGAGCGTATCATCTTTTGTTCCGGCGATAATTACAGACGCTTTTTCTATCTCCAAGCTTTTGAGTAAATCCATATCGTAAGAGCTTACTATTTTCACATCTTTTAAATTTGAATCTGTAACTTTTTCTTTATTTATCTCAATAAATTTAGCTTCTATATTGTTCTCTTTTAAAACTTTATATATCTCTCTTCCCATTCTTCCATAACCGCAAACAATATACAATCCTCGCGGCAGTTTAAACTGCTCTTTGCGTAGGATGTCAAGATTATAAATCCACTTTCCGATTTGATAAATGGATGGAGAGTTGAGACTCAGATGAATTTGGCTTGAGATAATTTCAAAGGGATTTTCAATGATTTCTACCCCTATATCAATTAGGTTTTCTGTCAAAGTTTCTGTTGTGGATTTTATTGCAAGCGGCACTTTCGGGTTGATTATTTTACTGGTGACGGCAATTCTGAAGTTGAGACTGTCATCTTCAAACAGAGAGATTAAACCTTTGCAATATTTTGATTTGATTCCTGAAATTTCTAATGCAATCGGGTCATGAATATCTGCTTGAAGAACAGGCACAACGGGTGTGTAGCTCTCCATTAAAAGCTCATAGACTCTTTCTTCATTTTTTTCTATCACAACGACTCGAAACCCTTTATGGAGCGACTTTTCTATAATTCTTTTCGTTGTTGCGTTGTATCCCAGAATAATCAAAAAATTCTCTCTCAGATTTCGTACCTGTTTTTTGAATTTTGCTTTTGCTATCTCTCGTATGAGAACCTTGTCTTGCAAAAGCGATATGATAGAACCCACGCTGTAAAACCACCCTATAACCGTAAGATAGATTATCATGGAGACCCAGATTCTTTGTGAATAGGTAAAAGTGTAAGGCGTCTCGCCAAAGCCGATTGTTGTCGCCGTATAAGTGATAAAGTAAAAAGCATCAAATATGGTCATATTGTAGGGTTTGCCGTCACTTGTAGTGCCATCAAGCATAACAAGCCCAAGAATAGCTATGGTGTAGGCAATAATAAGCACAAGAAAAGGGACTCTTAACTTTTGTAAAATAAGCCATAAAGAGTTATTGCTCATTCTTTGTTACCTTTTTGATTTGAGAGTATCGCCAATATACAATATAACGGAGACAATATTTGCCAACAAAGCTCCACCCGAGAGGGAGACAATAATTACTGTGGATGCCGGAGTTATTTCACTCGTATATGCTACAATCGTCCAAACAGTAGCCGCCGCAATAAGCTGAATATCTGCCACAAGTGAAGTAGCAAGTAAAACCGAACCAATCTGCGTTCTGTCGCCTAGTTTAAGAGTTGTCGCTATGAGATTGACTACAATCGCCGCTAAAAGCTCATATTTATCATGATAGAGCATTGAATCCATATCGCCATAAAAAAATCCAAAATTGAGTGTCATAGCAAGTATAATAAAAAATCCTGCCCGTACTTTTTCTATATTCATTCTTTGTATCCTTTAATATTTTGTGTAATGAGATTATTGTATCATAAACGAAATTATTTTTTTAATATAGAGGGTTTATATGCAGTTGTCATTTCTAGAAAAACCACATCAAGAAGATATGTATAACGGTGATCATCCATCTGTTCTTTTTCAACATAAGAATTATAAATTACTTATTTACAGACTTTTTTCTAAAAATCTAAATAAATTAAATGTCGAATCACATGCTTATATTATAGATAATGATAATAATATTTTTACCTTTAATAGATATGAAGAAAGATTTATAAAAATAGATAGTTATAAATCTTTCTACCATATTTTAGATACATTGGTAGATAAAACCATGGAAGAGATAGAGAACTATGTGGAGTTGATTGAGGAGCTTGAAGAGAGTATATATGAAAATAAAGATGCCATTAAGGAGTGGTTTACTCTTAAAAAAGAGATGGTAAGGATGGAGAGGCTTTTATCGCAAGCTGCTAAAATTCATATGGAATTTATAAAAAGTTCAAATGTGATTATGAATGATAACGAGTTGCTGGTAGGATTTGAAGATATTGAAGAGCATCTCAATCGTGTTTTTAGATTTTGCGTTATGAATCTTGCTAAACTTGATAATATATATAGTCTCTATACAATAATAGCAAATGAGAACATGAGAAAGACAATACTATTTCTCACAGTAATATCGGCTATTTTTTTACCGATAAATATTGTAGTCGGTTTTTTCGGCATAAACACTCAAGGGCTTTATTTTTCAGGAAATCCACATGCTACAGATTATGTAGCCCTAATAATTATATCAATACTTACCGCTTTAGGAATATTTTTATTCATAAAGAGAAAAAGTTTCTATTGACAGGGGCTTAGATAATTACATCATCCCTCTCTAACGGCATTTGAAGCGGTTTACTAAAATAATATCCTTGCCCGTACTCTACGCCCATCTCTTTTAAAAGTATGGCAATCTCTTTAGTTTCTACAAACTCAGCGACACTCTGCATATCCATTCCGTTAGAGAATTTATGAATACTTTTGAGCATATGGAGTTTTCTATTGTTTGTGGTTATTTCACGCACAATTGAACCGTCTATTTTTACTATGTCAATATCTAAATCTGAGAAGTACGAGAAGTTTGAGTAGCCCGAGCCAAAATCATCTATAAGAATTTTTGAGCCAAATTTATGCAGCTCTTTTATAAACTCCCGAACTTTCTCCAAATCATTGAGATGTTCCACCTCTAAAAGTTCTATATCTATTCTTGAAGATATTAAAGGATTAAGTCTCAGGCTCTGAATCAGCATATCAGTTATCTCTTGATCCAATATATCTTGCATTGAGATATTAAGGCTAAATCTGTATTTTGGAAACTGTTCGGCTACTTTTATTGTTTTTTCAATCATGATTTTTGTAATATCATGATAGTAAGAGGTCTTTTTAGAGGTGTCTAAAAATTTTATCGGAGGTAAAAAAGTTCCGTCTTGCAGTTTTAATCTCACTAAAGCCTCATATTTCTCAATTTTGGCTGTTTGTAAATTCACGATTGGCTGAAAGAAAGGAACAATTGTGTCATTTGAAATAGCATCCTTTATTAACTTTAAAGTATCCATGTTTTCTTGAACGCTTTTTTTGAGATTCAGGCTCTCTTTATAGGCAATTACATGTTTCCTATGCTCTTTTTTAATCAGCTTAAGAGCCAAGTCTGCATTTTCTAAAATAGGAGCTATATTATTGCTTGCAATGCTGACTGTGAGATTCAGCCGAAGTTCGTCAATAGCAAAAATATGTTCGGAAATATTTTTCTCAAGCTCAATGGCTATGCCCAGTGCAACATTCTTATCTATATCATCAAACAAAATTGCAAACTCATCTCCGCCAAGGCGATAAATTTTAAAATCGGCAGTATCGGTACGATTATTTTTTAAAAAAGTTGCCAAATCTTTTAAAAGAGTGTTCCCGACATCATTTCCATAAATATCATTAATATCTTTAAATCCGTTAATATCTAAAATAAGGACATGCGGAAAATTTATCTGACTCAGCTCTGCTTCGAGGGCTTTTCTATTATATAAGCCGGTTAGCATGTCATAGGTGAGTGAGTATTCAAGAAATTTTTTCGTCTCTTGGAGTTTTTTGTTTTCATGAGAGTTTTTGACAAAAAGAGAAACAATAATAAAAAGTGAAACTATATATACGCTAAAAACAATCAAGGCGAAAATATCAAGTGCTTTAAAATCATTTAGAGCAAGAGTTGAAAAATCATCTCTTACTTTTTTGATTAATTCATGGATACTACTGTGTGTAACAGCTTGTGTGGTTTCTATAAATGATGGGTATTTTCGAATAAGATAATCGGCATGCATGTTAAAAGTATTTATAAAATTTATCGTATCACTGCTTTGCGAATCTGATACTGTCAAAACATGCAGGTTGGCAATGTAATCTAAATCTTGCATCTTTGTTGCATCATTAAAATGTTTTAAAATTTGATTTGCCTTTAAAAATGTATTGCTGTCAGTATTTAAGGCATTTGAATCATCTAAATGCCGAGTTAAAAAGATGAGAGAATTCTTAATTCCGGCATTTAACATTAAATACTCGTCAATATTTTCTAGGTCGATAGTTAACTTTTGTTTTAGCTTTGTAAGGTTCTCTTGAATGGGTATATAATTTTTATTAAGCAGAATAGTTGATTTTTTTAAGTTTTCATACTCTTCTAATAATTTTTTAACCACAAGTGAAATTTGATCTTGATTGTTGTAGGCATATAAAGAATTTTCTAAAATAGTGTAAGACAAGTCAGATTGAGTATTTTCAAAATTATTAATAGAGATTAGAAACTCTCTGTGATTTTTTGTAAAATCTCTTTGCATCATATAAAAGTAAATTAGTACTGCAGATGAAATTATTCCAACCAATAAAACTGTAAAATTGAGTCGACTTAGTTTCAAAATGTTTCCAATATTTTAGGGGTTTCACCCTTGAGTGTCTCTAAAAAAGATATTATTTTTTCTATCTCTTCGTTGGTGAAGTTTCTTCCTAAGCTATACTTTGACATGGTCTCTATGGCTTCTTTGAGTGTTGCAGCGCTTCCGTCATGAAAATAGGGTGCAGTGAGCGTTATATTTCTAAGCGTAGGAACTTTGAATACATTTTTGTGACTCTCTTTTTTCGTTATTGCAAATCTGTCAGGGTAAGTGTTGTTTGAGCCATACTCTAAAAATGTGCCCATTTTTTGAAACGAGTTTGCACCGATGTTTACACCGTTATGGCATGTTATGCAGCCAAGCTGTTTAAAAAGAGTATATCCCTCTTGCTCATTCAGGCTCAGTTGAATCTCTTGTCGTAAAAATTTGTCAAATTTAGAGTTGGGAGTTGTGAGTGTATTTTCAAACTCTACGATAGCATCTAAAACTAACTCATATTTTATGCGTGAAACGCCATAAACTTCTTGAAACATTTTCTTATAGAGGTCAGAAGTATTGAGTCTCTCTTCTACGCTTTTTAGGTTCATATTGTGCTCAACAGGGTTGTTGATTGGACCATCGGCTTGCTCAAGAAGATTTGCAGCCCTGCCGTTCCAAAATTGTTTGAAATTGTATTTTGCATTTAAAACTGTTGGAGATTGAATGTTGCCT
>JAUSKV010000266.1 GCA_030646745.1 Sulfurimonas sp.
GATTTTTATTATTGATTATTTTATCACTTGCAATATTTGAAGTTAAAATTATAATCGTATTTGTAAAATCAACCGTCACGCCTTTGTTATCGGTTAACCTTCCATCATCTAAAACCTGAAGCAGCATGTTAAAAACGTCAGGATGCGCCTTTTCCACCTCATCAAAAAGTATAACACTGTAAGGCTTTCTTCTTACCGCTTCTGTAAGTTGTCCGCCCTCTTCGTACCCCACATAACCCGGTGCTGCTCCTACCAAACGAGAAACTGAGTGTTTTTCCATATATTCACTCATATCTATTCTTATAAGTGCATCCGAGCTGTCAAAGAGAAATTTTGCCAAAGTTTTAGCTGTTTGCGTTTTACCGACACCGGTTGGACCCAAAAACAAAAAGCTACCAATAGGGGAAGTAGTATCAGAAAGCCCTGCTTTGTTTCTTTTTATTGCACGGGCTACGGCATGTGTAGCCTTCATTTGACCGACTACTTCTTTATTTAACTCATCTTCAATATTCAAGATTTTATCTTTGTCGCCTTGCAACATTTTATTTACCGGAATCCGTGTCCATCTTGAAACAATTGAAGCAATCGCCTCTTCGTCAACACTATTTTTAAGAAGAGTTCCAACCTCTTGGAGTTTCTCCCAATTTTCATTTACCCTTTTCTCTTCTGCCAAAAGTGCAGGTATTTCACCATATTCTATCTCTGCAGCACGATTATATTCCGAGCTATTTTTTGCATTTTGAGCCTCCCTTTTTTTGGCTTCTATATCCACTTTTATAGATGAAATTTTTTCAAACACCTCTTTTTCAGTTGCAAATTGAGCTTCAAGCGAGCGAACCTTTTCATCCACATCTGCCAGCTCTTTTTTAATCTCTTCTATTCTCTTCTCGTTGGCCGGAGTTTTTTCCATTTTGAGAGCTTCTGTTTCTACATGCAGCTCTGAGCGTTTTCTTTTTGCAGCACTTAGAGCATTCGGCTCAGATTCTATCTGCATTTTAAGTTCAGCTGCTGCCTCGTCAATAAGATCGATTGCCTTGTCCGGTAAAAATCTATCTGCTATGTATCTATCCGAGAGTCTTGCGGCCGCGACCAAAGCACTATCCGTAATAGTCACATTGTGGTGCGTCTCTAGTCGTCCTTTTATTCCTCTAAGAATCTGAAGAGACTGATTTACCGTCGGTTCACTTAAATTAATCGGCAAAAATCTTCTTTGTAGTGCCGCATCTTTTTCAAAATATTTTCTATACTCTTTGAGCGTTGTAGCACCGATTGTATGAAGCTCTCCGCGGGCTAGTGCCGGTTTTAAAATGTTGGCTGCATCCATACTTCCCTCACTGGCTCCTGCCCCGACAATCGTGTGAATTTCATCTATAAAAAGAATGATATTTCCACTCTTCTTAACCTCATCTATGACAGCTTTGAGTCTATCTTCAAACTCACCTCTGTATTTTGCACCTGCTATAAGCGCACTCATGTCAAGTGCAACGACTCTTTTATTTTTAAGCGAAGTTGGAACATCCCCGTTATAAATTTTTTGAGCGAGTCCCTCTACCAAAGCTGTTTTACCAACTCCCGGTTCACCCAAGAGAATAGGATTGTTTTTCGTTTTACGGATAAGAATCTGCATCATACGGCTAATCTCTTCATCTCGTCCAATTACAGGCGAGAGCTTTCCGCTCGCTGCTTCTCTTGTCAAATCTATTCCATACTTCTCTAAACTCTCAAGAGTCTCATCTGAACTTTGAGATTCTATTTTAGCCCCGCCTCTGGAAGCTTGAATATTTTTTTCTAAATCCATTAAATTGATATATTTTGATAATATGGATGAGAACGGCTCCTTTTTCAGATTTGCCAAAAGATATGTATCAACAGCTAAATAGGTGTCTCCATTCTTTGTCATAACACCTGTACCATTTTCAAGTGTTGCAACAAAACTCTTAGATAGTTTAATATTTTCTTTTGAGACGCTCGAAGATTTTGGCAATTTTTGTGCCAAACTCTTTACATCCAGTTCAATTGCAGCTTTATCAATGTTCATTTTGTTAAACATCTGATTGAGCAAGGAGTTAGAATTTACTAAAAGTGCCCATAAAAAGTGAAGGGAATCAACCTCTTGATTTTGATTGTGAAGAGCTAAAGAAACGGATGACTCAATTGCCTCCGTCATATTGTGTGTTAGTTTTTCAAAAATATTACTCATAAATTATCCTTTAAATTAATATAAAATAATTATATCACTTTGAGTGCAACTGTGTCAAGTTTATTTAGTCTTAACTGTTTCTAGTGACTCAAACTTCTTTTTATACCGCTTTAACATGCTCTCATTTCCGCTCACTCCACCGCTGTGAATATACAAAATCTCTTCATTTGTCTGCTCTAGCAAAACCTTCCACAAGTTAGGTGCATAAAGTAAATCAAATTCAATTCCAGACCTCAATGTTTTTTTGTATATTTCTAAAAATTCTGGATAGAGCTTTGCAAAGTGATACTTTTTAGCAGACTCTAAAATGATTAAGTTTTTTGGGATTGCATGTAAAGCACTCATCTGCTCTTTTAAATAAGCCATATCCCCGACACATGGGGTTGTGTATATTTTGT
>JAUSKV010000143.1 GCA_030646745.1 Sulfurimonas sp.
ATTACAACAATGAGATAACTAAATGTTCTGTGGGATTTAGCTTTTCAAGGTAATAGTGTAAATTAAAAAATAACATTTAATAATTAATTTGTAACCAAAATAGAATACTTTTTATGATATACTTTTTGCATGTTAAATGTATATAAAAGGTTGCAAATGAGAGTAGTAATCGTGGGCGGCGGAATAGCTGCGGTTTATTTGGCTAATAATCTTAAAAAACAAAACAGTAGGTTGCGAGTGTCGGTGGTGAGTGATGAGAAGTATCCTCCCTATGATAGAATTCACCTTTGTCGTTTAGTAGATTCAACTGAGGATATCGAGGGCATATCGTTGGTTCTTGACCCAACCGTCAAACTTGAACTGAATCAAAAAATCAAGACAATAGATAAAGAAAACAAGCAGATACTTTCCGATAACTCCATGTTTAGCTACGATAAGCTTATTATCGCTACGGGTTCGCTTCCAATTTCACTTTTTGACATCAGCGGTATCAAAAATGCGGCTCTCTTTAGAAATGCAAATGATTGTGAAGTGATTAAAAATGGTGTCAACGGCAAAACAGCGGTCATAGTCGGGAGCGGTCCGATAGGATTGGAACTTCTTGAAACTCTTAATGAAATGCCGAATGTCTCCGAAATTATACTTCTCATTCGCGGCAAACACCTCTATGATAAAAATCTCTCAATCGAATCTATTAAAATAATTGAAGAGTGTTATCTAAAGGGTGGAAAAATCAAAATTTCCTATGAAGATGAGATTGTAGATAAAGTTGTAGAAGATAATGAAATCAAGTTTCTAAAAACTAGAAAGCTTGAGATAAAGAATCCATTTTTAATTTTTGGTGTAGGGATAAAACCAAATATTGAAGAGTTCAGAAACAGCTTGGCATGTGGAAAGGGAATTTTAACCAATCGCTACATGCAGACAGAGGATGAAGACATCTATGCGGTCGGAGAGTGTGCTGAAGTAAAAGAGATTGACTTTATAGCGGGGCATGTAAAAGAGTGTACTCTGCAGGCTGATTGTGCAATTTCTCATATATTGCAAACTGATTTAAAAGAGTATGAAAGAGAAGTCAGCATAGACATGTTGAAGGTTGGAGAGTTTGATTTAGTCGATGTAAGCAATCCATGCTTTCATGAAAATGTTGAAAAGGTTTTAATCACCTCCGGTAAAGATAAACGGGTAGATGAGTATTTTATAAGCAACGACAAATTAATAAGATTTGTAGGAATCAATTCCAATGTGGATGTAGGATATATTCAAACCCTCATTGAAGACGGCGATGAAGTTGACATAAATTACCTCTATCAAAACAGACTCATCGGCGAGAGAGGAAGGCTGATATGCAGCTGTGAGCATGTGTATCATCAGGATTTAGTTGATATTGTGACGCAAAGCGGTATCTCCTCTTTCTCCGAATTGTCAAACTTTTCACAAGCCGGAAGAGTTTGCGGCAGATGTAAAATAATGGTTGCAGATGTCATAAAAGAGTCGCAACATCTTATAGACCCGAATATACCAAGAAAAACTCCGGAGGATTTAAAAAGAGAGAATGAGATAGCCGAGGTTGCCAAGAGAATAGATAAGTTTAATACATTGCATCCAAGAAATAATCTGACTTCTGATAATTTAGAGTCAGCCATGGTATCCTTAGAAATTGGCAAACATGAGGTCAATAGCTGGATTTCTATGGTAACGGCAAATATGCAGCTTCACCCGAACTTTGAAGAGGTTGTTGAAAAAGGTATCAAATCTCTCAATAAGGTGCCGATTGTCTGGCTGGAACTTTCCGACTGTAGCGGAAACTCTGAAGCATTTATAAAATCAAATAATCCTGCTATTGAAGATTTGATTTTTGACTATATATCGCTTGATTACCATGAACTCCTGATGAGTGCAAGCGGCAATCAGAGCGAGACAATTTTAGAAGATATTATAGAGAATCAAAAAGGTAAATATATTCTTATAGTTGAGGGTGCCGTTCCTTTGGCGATGGATGGAAAATATCTCAGAATTGGACCAAAAGGCGAAACAGGAATTGAGCTGTTGAAAAAATGTGCAAAAGATGCGGCACTTGTTATTGCTGTCGGCAGTTGTGCGTTTGATGGCGGAGTAGTTGCAGCGCATCCTAATCCTACCGGAGCCGTAGGTGTCGGCACAGCGCTGGAGCGCAATGATGTTATAAATATTCCCGGATGCCCGACAAATCCTACCAATATAGTGGGAACTCTGCTCTCTTACATTATGTTTGAAGAGTTGCCTCCGCTTGATAAGTTTAACCGTCCTCTATGGGCGTACGAGGGAAGAGTACATGATAACTGTGAGCGAAGAGGTCATTATGAGCTTGGCGAATTTGTAAAAGAGTGGGGCGATATTGGAGCGAAAAAAGGATTTTGTCTTTTTGAGATGGGATGTAAAGGTCCTTATGCGAATGTAAACTGCCCGACTATGAAGTTTAACGGTGGCACGAGTTGGCCTGTTCAAGCCGGACATGGATGTATGGGATGTACAGAGATAGGCTTTTTTGATAAATATGCAAATGAAAGAAAGGTAGAAGATGCGCAAAGTTGTAATTGACCCAATCACAAGAATTGAGGGGCATTTAAGAGCCGAAGTCGAAGTAGATGAGTATGGAATTGTTCGTGAAGCGTATGTGAGCGGACAGCTCTTTCGTGGTATTGAGATTATTCTAAATGGTCGAGACCCTCGGGATGCAGGACTTTTGGCAGGCAGAATTTGCGGTGTTTGTACAAACTCGCACTTTCGTGCGGCAGTCTCTTGCGTGGAAGATGCCTACTCTTTAAAAATTCCAAAAAATGCAGAGATTATTAGAGATTTAATGGCGATGGCACTTTTTATTCAAGACCATGTGGTGCACTTTTATCATCTGCACTCTCTTGATTTTGTGGATGTAACGAGTGCCTTAAATGCAGACCCTGAACTGACATCGGTAGAGGCGCATAAATACTCTAAAAATCCATTTGGAAATTCAAATACACACTATGAAACCGTACTGATAAAACTCCAAAACTTTGTCAAAGCCGGAAAACTTGGACCATTTAGCAACGGTTATTGGGGGCACTCAGACTACAGACTCACTCCTGAACAAAATCTCATTTTGGTTTCTCACTATCTGCAGGCTCTTAAATTTCAGACAAATATAAGTAAGGCAGTTGCTATTTTTGGCGGAAAAACACCACACCCGCAAAGCATAGTCGTTGGCGGAGTGACCAGTGTTGCCGACATGCTCAATCCTCAAAGATTAAATGATTATTTGTTTATCATCAAAGAGGCAAAAGAGTTTATTGACCGTGCCTATTTGCCTGATATGAAACTGATTGCTACGGCATATAGAGGTGAGATTAAAGAGGGTAGAGGTCGTGCAAACGGCAACTTTTTATGTGTTGGCGGGTATGAGTTTGAAGGTGAGCAGAGACTTTTTTGCAGCGGTGTTATTTATGACCACGATTTTTTAAATGTTGAAGCGTTTGATGAGAGCAAAATAACAGAAGAGATTGATAGAGCATGGTATAGCGGCGATGCATTGAATAACGAAGTTTGCTACACCGACCTGAATAAAGACGGAACTCTAAAAACTGCAAACAACAGTGACAAATACTCATGGATAAAAGCCCCTAGATATGACGGAAAAACTATGGAGAGCGGACCGTTGGCAAGGGTGCTCGTAAGCTACTCAAAAGACAATA
This sequence comes from Sulfurimonas sp., assembly GCA_030646745.1. Classification (GTDB taxonomy): domain Bacteria; phylum Campylobacterota; class Campylobacteria; order Campylobacterales; family Sulfurimonadaceae; genus Sulfurimonas. The sequence goes on from JAUSKV010000143.1 coordinate 3,711, forward strand.
AACTTATAAAATCTTTTGTAGATGAGTTTTTACATGAGACAAATTTAGAGCTTATCGATTTATCCTCAACCGTTGGCAGAAACTGTGCAAGAGCCATTGAGACCAGTTACATTTGTGAGTATATCTTTAAACTTGTTTCAAGACTTATCCAAAATATAAAATATTACGACACAGATACTTGGACAAAATTCGATTTTGATGCACAAGAGAAAAATACAAAAGGGCGAGCCTTTTTTGAAGTTCCCCGCGGAGTTTTGTCTCACTTTGTAAATATAAAAGATTCAAAGATTGAGAACTTTTCTGTTATTGCTCCTACAACATGGAATGCTACTCCTAAAAATTTGGATGGGCAAAGAGGAGCATATGAAGAGGCTTTGATAGGGCTAAAAATAGAGGATACCTCCAAACCGCTAGAAGTTTTAAGAGTATTGCACTCTTTTGATCCTTGCCTTGCATGTGCGGTTCACATAGTTGACACAAAAGGCAAAGAGCTAAGCAGATATAAGATAAAAACACTATGACAACCTATACTCTACTGATTACTGCTCCACTGTTTTTCGCATTGGTTACAATGGTTAGCGGAGTTGTTATTAGAAATATTTTTACCATAGCTTTTGTAATTGGTTTGAGTGTCTTAAGCATCAGCAATATTCTTCTTTTTCATGCTCCGGCAGAGATGATTCTGCCGCACTTATTTCATAACCTGTTTATCTTGCTTGACGGTATGGTGCTTCTTTTCTTCCTTTGGCAAGGGGTTAAAACTAAAAACTCTTTAGTGAAAATATTTGCCTTGATGCAGATTATTCTCTACACCGTAATTCTCTTTTTATCTCCAACACTAGCTTCAAACGACATTTTTATTGATGAAATCTCCTCAGTTATGTACCTGATAATCAACATTGTAGGCGGAATAATCATCGTCTATGCACTCAAATATATAGAGAGTGAAGAGTTTACTAGGCTGAAGAAAAATGGATTTATAGCCATGCTCTTTTTCTTTTTATCGGTTATGAATTTTATTGTTTCAACCAACAATATTGAGATATTTTTTCTGCTTTTTGAACTCACCACACTTTGCTCTTATATTCTCATCGGCTATCGCGGCGATGAGGTGTCAGTTTTAAATGCACAAAAAGCGCTTTGGATGAACCAGATAGGTGGAGTCGCAATTTTAATCGCTCTGATTTTTTCAGCACTCCAGTATGAGACGATTTACTTCGATATACTCATAGCAAATATAGATACAATGTATCTGCTCCCAATAGTCTTTTTAGCGATTGCGGCTTTTGTTAAGGGTGCAAGCATTCCATTTGACAAGTGGCTTTTGGGTGCGATGGTCGCACCGACTCCGGTGAGTGCGATTTTGCATAGTGCAACGATGGTAAAAATCGCACCCTATCTGATGCTCAAACTAGCCCCTGCCATGAGCGGTTTTGTCTCACTCACAATCACTCTTTTAGGCACATTCGTATTTTTTTCCGCCTCTCTTTTGGCTTTAGGCAAAGATTATTTTAAAGAGATACTCGGATACTCCACAATCGCTCTGCTTGGGCTTATGATGGCTCTTGCAGCCATCGGAACGCCAGAAGCTGTAACAGCATGTCTGGTTCTTATAGTTTTTCATGCTCTCTCAAAAGCACTCCTCTTTTTGCAAGCAGGTATTTTAGAGAAGAGTTTTCATCTGAAATATGTAAAAGATATAGACGGCTTAATCAACCAATCGCCGCTTGTGGCTTTTTTTATAATCGTTGGGTTTGCTTCGCTGACACTTCCTCCTTTTGGGGCTTTTATAGGGAAATTTATGGCGATAGAATCCATCGCGACAGAGATAATAAAAAATCCGCTCTATGTATTTGCCCTCATATTTCTGGCATTAGGAAGTGCATTTTTGACGCTGCTCTATTTTAAAGTTGTAACAAAACTTTTTGCAAAAGATGTTGAAATTAAAACAGCGCACCCCAAGAGTACTTCCTCGCTAACGCTCACAGCGGATATAAAAATATCAAAGTTCTACACCGTACCGTCATTTTTGCTTTTTATTTTGTTAGTTGTCGGTATTTATATCAGTTTTGAGTTGGAGTTATTAAGCTCTTTGGAAATTATCGTGCCACTCTTTTTAGTTGCAACTACTCCTCTGCTTTTTGCACTAATACTCTTTAAAAAAGCGCATAGAGTCAAAGAGTACAACTGCGGCGAAAAAGAGGAAATAGAGCTTAGCATGTACTACTTTCACATGCCAAAGAGTGTTAAAAAAACTATCACAATTATTGCAATACTCGGCATGTGGATATTGATAATTGGGGCTGTATTTTAATGAAGTTTTACTTTATGGAAAACAAAATAATGAATTTAAAACTCAAACAAAAAAGTTTTACTTTAAAAGTGAGCATGTTATGAGTATTTTTGAGATAGAGTTAAATCCTGATTTTTATATATTAAATAGTGATATATATATTACTAAAAATAATTTTGAAAGATATTGTAAAAATAACAATATAGAGTTTAAAGATGATATCTCAAAAGAATATTTAGTTGATAGCAATTTATATCCTGATTGGTTGCTTTTTTATTTGTATGAAAATTTTAATAAGAACTATATAGTATTTTTTAAATATATTGCAGAAGCTAGATATGAAAAGTATGAAAAGAATATTTATAAAGATAATAACAAATATACAAAAGATGAACTTTATAGTTTTATGTACTTTTTATATATATTTCATCAAGAGTTAAAAGATAGAGAAAAATATAAACTCATGTGGAATTTAGAAGTTTATATGTTAGAAACAATGAGCTTATTGATAAGTAAAAATGTTTTGATAGATGATATTTATCGAAAAGTTGGAAATGGTTGTGCAACACATTCGGCATTACAAGAAGTATATGTATATCAAAAGCTTTATATTAAAGAGAGTATTCAGTATTT
>JAUSKV010000148.1 GCA_030646745.1 Sulfurimonas sp.
GAGAACTCTAAGAGTGAATAAATAAGATGATTAATAAGATGGGAACTAAAACGGTATCTAAACATCTCATCATTCTCAAATCCGACTCCCTCTAGGGCGACTTTTTCCAAAATTTCACAAATTAACTCGCTCTCTCTTAAATCATCAAAACTGATAAGCCCTGAGTTTACTCCATCATCTATGTCATGGCTTATATAGGCTATCTCATCGGCACGGTCAACGACCATGGCCTCTATGGAGGGGTGTGTTTCAAGGTTAAACTGTTCATGGATAATCGCCGGCAGAAAGCTTTTTTTATAGGGATAGGAGTGTTTTAAAATACCTTCAAGTGTGGCGAAAGAGAGATTTAGCCCGTTGTAGCTATTGTATCTTTTCTCTAAGAGCGAGACAACCCTAAAGCTTTGAAAATTATGCTCAAAGCCGCTTGCAAAACCATTTTCTCTCAAACACTCGTCCAGAGAGTCTCCACCGATGTGACCAAAAGGAGTGTGACCTAAATCATGCGCAAGTGCAATAGCCTCTGCCAACGCTTCATTCAGACCCAAGGTTGAAGTGATAGAACGAGCAATTTGTGAGACTTCTATGGAGTGGGTAAGACGGGTACGAAAAAAATCGCCCTCTTGATTTAAAAAAACCTGAGTTTTATACTCAAGTTTTCTAAAACTGCCGGAGTGGATAATTCTATCTCTGTCTCTGGCATAGGGCGAGCGAAAATCATCCTCTATCTTGTAAAATCTTTCATGCGACTTCATTATACTTTTTTCAGAAACTCAGTTTTTAGGAAGATTTTTGTGCCGTTTACTCTTCCTTCAATATGGTCGTCGATATCCGCAGGAAGAGCAATACGAGTTACGGTTGTGCCCCTTTTTGCAGTAAAGCCTGCACCCTTAACCTCTAAATCTTTTAATATAACTACGCTATCGCCGGCTTGAAGAATTACACCGTTTGCATCTTTGTGAACTAATTTATTTGCAGAAGCATTCAAAGCCGAATCTGCCCATTTCTTCTCATCCTCTTCCAGATACATCATCTCAACCAAATCTTGACGCCCTAATTTGTTAAGTAAAATATATGCCATAACTTTAACAGCAGGAACTTCACTCCACATACTGTCGTTTAAGCAGTTAAAGTGGTTCTCATCCAATGTTCCAGAGCTAATCTGCTCTTTACATGTTGCGCATGCATATATTGACTGCTCACTGCTGCCGTCTGTTGCACCAACTTCTAAAGCACTCAAACCCTCACTGCCTCCGCAAAGTTCACACACTCCGCCACTTCTTGATATTAACTCTTTGCTCATTCTTTCTACCTTTTTAATTTATAATGTGATTATACCAAAAAGCCTCTATCAACCTTTTATTACCTGATTTCTTCCGGCTTCTTTAGCTTTATAAAGTGCGTTATCTGCTCTTTTCATGGCTGCAAATGGATCTTTATCTTTTTGAGAGTTTTGAACTATTCCTGAGGAGATATTAATATAGATAGTTTTAGAGCTTTTTTTATTTCTTACAATAAAGGGGGATGTGGCTATTTTTTGTCTTAGCGCATCTACATGTACAAACGATTCGTCCACCTCTTTGGATGGAAAAAGAATCACAAACTCCTCTCCGCCGTATCTATACGCTTTACCGTCTCCACCGACACCAACAAGTTTTGAAGCGACCATTTTTAAAACTTCATCGCCCGTATCATGCCCATAGGTATCGTTAAATTTTTTAAAGAAATCTATATCTATCATGGCAAGTGAGTACTTTCTGCCAAGTTTTGCCATATCTTCCACTAGAGCACGCCTGCCCGGCATAGAAGTCAGTTCGTCATAAAACGCCAATCTGTACGATTCTCGAATAAGCAGGGCAAAAATAACAACACTTATTGCAAGCAAAGATATTTCATTGGCATGTGGAGTTTTGAGAAAAAAGAGACCCATATAAAATGTAATTATTATGATTAAAAATGTGCTGTTGTACATCAAATATCTGTTAAAAACGACTACGGCACCCATAGTTAAGACAGTAAGTATTCCAATAATAGCCGTAATATCTTTGAGTGGATAAAAAGATATTGCAAATATTTTTACCTCGAGCAACTCTTTGAGTGTGGCATTGGGATAAAATACAAAATACAATACAATCGCTATTTCAAAGGCAAAAAACACTATCTTGAATATGCCCCAAATAGAAAAAAGCCCTCGCTCTTTTAAAAATAAAAATACAATGATGTGCAGAGGATATAATAAAGAGCTATATAAAAATAAATCAGTAGCTCTTTGTGCGCTCAGATATTGAAATCCTATATGCATAATTATGAGCGGTATGATAATAAATATAAATCTATTACGATTAAACTCCCAAGAGACCCATAAAATCATGGCACTCACTGCATAAAATATATAAGGGGTCAAACTAAATATAATGCTCGGTATTTTTGTACCATTCACAATCAATAGTAAAAAAATTAAAGATATGAGCAGGGGCATCAATAAGTTGAGAGCTATATATTTTAAAGAGTTCATGACAACTACTATTTTCTACCTTTTGGAGATGGACGCGTTCTGTTACTAGGGCGAGACCTATTGTTTGATCCCGAACCTCTTTTTTGCACAATCGGTTCAGCTTTTATAGACGGATCCGGAGCAAAACCTTTTACTACAAATCTGTGAATATCTTTTTTAATCAGTTTCTCTATATTCTCAAGAAACTCTTTTTCGTCTATACAAACAAGCGAAAGTGCCTCTCCGATATTGCCTGCACGACCGGTTCGCCCAATGCGGTGAA
>JAUSKV010000153.1 GCA_030646745.1 Sulfurimonas sp.
TTGTTTCAACATCCGGCTCTTTGCCATGCTCTTGAAGGTGTTTACGCATGATTTTATTAATACGGTTGATAGTCTCTATCATGTGAATCGGAATACGGATTGTTCTCGCTTGGTCTGCAATAGCGCGGGAGATAGCTTGACGAATCCACCATGTAGCATAAGTAGAGAACTTATACCCTTTTTGGTACTCAAACTTGTCAACTGCTTTCATAAGACCGATATTTCCTTCTTGAATCAAATCAAGGAAAGGTAATCCGCGGTTTGTGTATCTTTTTGCAATTGAGACAACAAGTCTAAGATTTGATTTTGCCATTTTAGTTTTAGAGATTTCAGAGATGTTTTTACCTCTCTTAATCTGTTCTAAAATATCGGCAAGTTTTTCAGGTTCCATGTCAAAACTGTTTTTTGAAGCCTCTTTCGTTTGAACAAGCTTTTTAATCTCCATGTAGGTACTTACCATTGTAGCCTCAGGAACCATTCCTGCAATATCTTCTTTGTTTAAATCACAGATTTTTTCTACTAAAATTTTATGATTTGCTTTGAGTGTTGTGTTGAAAAGTGGAAGTTTATACTCTAATCTTCTAAGCTCTTTATCATACCCCTCATCCGTTCGTAGTGCAGTCTCCATGGCACGGACAAGTTCATTAATAAGCTTTGATGTTGGTCCTAAATCTAGCAGTTTCTCTTTAAGAATAGATTTTTTAAAAGTAACATTTAAAAAGTAGTTTACAATATCCTCAGTAAGTTCAACTTCTAAATATTCAGGAGCTTTCTCTTCAAGTTTAATCCACTCTTTTTTAGCTTTTTCGAGTGCTTTAAAGCTTGTCGTTACCTTCTCAACTCTACTTTTATCTTCTACCGGAGGGCGCTCTTCCGCCTCTTCATCGCTATCATCATCTTTTTCTTCTGCATCATCTTTTTCATCTTCAAAGCTTTTAAATAGCTCTTTAACTCTTCTTTCGCGGTTAATTAAAGGCTCTTTATAGTCTAAAATAAACTCTATTAAATAGGGAACAGAACAGATAGCATCAATAATAATGCTCTCTCCGCCTTCTATTTTTTTAGATATCTCAATCTCTTCATCTTTTGTTAAAAGAGGAATCTGCCCCATTTCACGGAGATACATACGAACAGGTGAATCAGAGCGAGACCATTCAAGCAGTTCATGCTCTTTTAGAATGTCAAATTTATCTGTATCATTATTTTGAAGCATCTTTCTTTGAGCATCTTTTCTTGCATCTGCTTCTTTGTCGTTTAGTTTTTTTGCATGCTCTGAAGAAGTGTAAAGACAAGTTTTATTTTTTTGGGCAAGTTTAAAAATATTTTTCGCTTGTGCCGCTGTGGGCTGTTTATCAAAAAGGTCTATTAATGATTCGTAAGTTAAACAATCTTTTGCTTTTACATTTGTAAAGAGTGTTTCTATGGCTTTGTTGAGATCTTTTACTGTTACTTTTGCACTCATATTTAGGCATGCTCCGTCGTTTAAGAATTTTAAAAGAGTGGATTATACCCAGTTGTTATTAAATATAGCTTTCATAGAGGAAAAAAAGAAATATAGTTTTATTCCAAATTTGGAACAATGTTTGCTAGTCACTCATAAATATTGTAAAAAGGGCTTGTATGCAAACAGGTTATTATGCTTCAGCTGCCGGTATGGTTGCTCAGTTTAATCGTTTAGATACCATCTCTAATAATCTTGCCAATGTTAACACGGCTGGATTTAAAGAAGATAATTTAGTAGTAGGCGATTTTATGCGTCTTTATAAAGAGGCAAGAGATGAGTTGCCTATAGCGAATCAGACAAAAGAGGGAGCACAATTTTTAAACAGAGCTATGACGAAATCTCCCCAGATAGTTGATTCTTATACTGATTTCTCTGTCGGTTCTATGCAAAAAACAGACAATACTCTGGATTTTGCCCTCTCAAAAGATGACATGTTTTTTGCTGTAAAAACTCCACAGGGTGTGAGACTTACAAGAGATGGTTCATTCTCAATGAACGACGAAGGTAAGCTTGTAACAAAACAGGGTTATGAAGTTCTGCCGGCTGACTATTATCAGGGTGGAAACAGTATCACTTTAGGGACGCAAAATAGCACAGTTAATGTAGATAAAGATGGTCAGATAAGCACAAACAACTCAAATGCTTTAACCTTTACCCCTGCTGCCAAACTCATGATTGTACAGCCGGACAACAAATCACTGCTAAAAAAAGAGGGTGACAACCTTTTTGCATATGGAGATAGTTCAGAGTTCGTAGGTCTGGAGAATAGCGGTGCAGTTACGCAGGGTTTTATAGAAAAAAGCAATGTGAATGCCGTAAAAATGATGACTCAAATGATAGAAACAAATCGTTTAGTTGGAATGTACCAAAAAGCCATGAGTGCTCAGATGGATGATATGAATACTGAAGCAATTACAAAAATTGCTAGAAAATCTTAATTAAGGACTAAATTATGATGCAATCACTTTATACCGCCTCAACAGGAATGTTAGGGATGCAGACACAGATAGATACGACGGCCAATAATATTGCCAACGTCAACACAATAGGTTTTAAAAAATCTCGTGCGGAGTTTGCAGACCTTATGTACCATGTAATGGAATACGCGGGAACATCCACAAGTGATGCAACGAAAAGTCCTACAGGGATAGAAGTCGGTCTTGGTGTTAGACCAACGGCGATTAATAAGATCTTTTCAGAGGGAAGTTTAAAGCAGACTGATAACCAACTCGATATTGCTATAACCGGCGGCGGTTTTTTTAAGATGGCACTTCCTGATGGAACTGAAGTTTACTCAAGAAACGGCGCATTTAAAGTTGACAGTAACGGAACGGTTGTAAATAGTGATGGTTATACTCTCACTCCGGAAGTTGTTGTTCCTCCTGATGCTACGAGTGTAAGCATCGGTATGGACGGTACAGTTTCGGTTGTGCAACCAGGTCAAACAGGGGCAACACAAATAGGACAAATAACTACAACAAGTTTTGTCAATCCGGCAGGTCTTCATGCTATGGGAGACAATTTATATTTACCGACAGACAGTTCCGGTCAACCGGTAGAAGGAACGCCGGGTCTCAGTGGACTTGGAGTGTTAAAGCAAGGCTTTGTTGAACTTAGTAATGTCGAGCTTGTTGTTGAGCTGACAGACCTGATTACAGGACAAAGAGCCTATGATTCTAACTCAAAAGTAATTACAACAAGTGATGAAATGCTACAAACTACGAATAGTCTCAAACGATAATAATATCCTCAAAATAGCCTAATACTATATTTATCTTAGGCTGTTCCTTCTACTCTTTCCAAATGCTGACCGCAGTTTTATAAAAATACAATCTCATTTTAGATACAATCGCAAACTTAATTTAGAAAAAACAGTTAGGATTTTTATATGCAAAAAGCAAATATTGATGGAAAAGTTTGGACCTTTGGAAAAGATATTGATACGGATTTAATTATAGCAGCACGCTATTTGAATACATCTGTACCTGAAGAGTTGGCTAAACATGTTATGGAAGATGCCGACCCGGAATTTGTAAGCAAAATGAGTAAGGGTGACATTATAGTTGCCGGTGACAATTTTGGTTGTGGGAGTTCTCGTGAGCATGCGCCTATTGCACTTAAAGCTGCAGGTGTCGCTGCTATTATCGCTCCGACTTTTGCTAGAATTTTTTATCGAAATGCCTTTAACATGGGGCTTCCTATTTTTGAACTTCCAGAGAGTGCAGAAATAAAAGAGGGTGAT
>JAUSKV010000161.1 GCA_030646745.1 Sulfurimonas sp.
TGAGATAGCTACAAATATCAGGTCTTATACGCTTGCCTTTAACGGTAGTGAGCTGGTTGGTTTTTGTGCACTTCATGTTCACACATCTTCCCTCGCCGAGATTAGGTCTTTGATTGTAAAGGAAAAACACAGAGGACAAAAAATAGGAGAAAATTTAGTAAACAAATCTCTTGAAGAGGCATATATTTTAGGACTTCAAAAAATATTAAGTTTAACTTATAAAAAATCATTTTTTGAAAGATTGGGTTTTATAGAAATTTCAAAAGAGTCACTGCCAGAGCATAAAATCTGGGCTGATTGTATTAAATGTAAACACTTTCCCGTATGCAACGAAATAGCACTCATAAAAAATCTTTAGCACCGCTTCCATATATTATATTTTTTATAATATATGAGAGCCTTAGCAGTATATACCTTTTTTTACCACCGCTTTTTGGTGTTTTATTTGTTCTTTTTGTTTATGCTTTAAACAAAGAGGATGTTGTCTCTTTACTTACAATATCATTATGTTTACTGTTGTTTGAGGCTGATAAGGGGTATGTTCTTTTTACCTCAATTCTATATTTTACAATTGCATACAAATTTATTATGCCAAAAATTATACAAAATGTTAGCTGCAATTCTTGTGTGAAAATTTCATACATTTTATTGGCATATTTTGGATTTTTTTTATTTAATGTTATTTTGTCTAAACTATTTTTATTCCCTATGCCAACAATAAACTATTATATAATTTATTATATAGTAGCTGAATTTTTGATAGCGAGTCTTTTATGAAAATAAAATTCATATTAGCTCTATTTGCATCAATCTGGTTAGCTTTGATTGTAAGACTCTTTTTTTTAGCTGTTGAATCAAATAATTATTATTCAAAACTTTCACGCAATAACACTGTGAGAATTGAAAAAATAGCGCCAGTGAGAGGTGAAATAGTTGATGTTAACAATAAGCCGATTGCTATAAATAAATTGGGCTTTAAAATATTACTTAAGCCTAATTTATTACAAACAAAAAATATTGAAATATTTAATGAAGAGATAGCTGTATTAACGAGACTGTTGCCTAGTTTAAAGTCCAATGAGTTAATAAAAAATTATAAGAAAAAAGATTCATACTATAATCATAACTACATAGATATTGTTCCATTTATCTCTTACGAAGAGATAGCACCTGTCTATTCTATACTTAATTTAAGAGAGAATATACAAATTGTCTCAGCTCCAAAAAGATATTATCCATATGAAGAAATCGGTGCGCATGTCATCGGCTATGTCTCTCGTGCGAATAAAAAAGATATAGAGAATAATGATTTATTAGAACTTATCGGCTACATAGGCAAAACAGGAATAGAAAAACAGTATAACGAATTTTTACAAGGTGAATCCGGATATAGAGAGATAAAAGTAAATGCCAGCAATCAAGAGATAGAAGAAATTTCATATAAAAGCCCCTTAGAAGATAAAAAATTAACTTTAAATATAGATATAGAATTAGAAAAATATATTGCAACCCTTTTTGCGGATCAAGCAGGAGCAGTGGTTGTGATGAATGTAGATGGCTCAATTCTCTCCGCTGGCAGTTTTCCTGAATATGATTTAAATACATTCGTTTCTGGCATTACTTACGATTTATGGGACAAGTTGTCAACCAGTTTGGATAAGCCATTTACAAATAAGCTGATTAACGGTTTATACCCTCCCGGTTCAACAATAAAAACAGGTTTGGGACTTATATATATAACAACAAAGTTAAATGAGTATTGGAATGTTAATTGTACTGCTGAATTACCTGTTGGTAATAGAATTTTTAGATGTTGGAAACAGCAGGGCGGACATGGAAGTACAAATATCATAAAAGCAATAAGAGAGAGTTGTGATGATTTCTTTTATAAAGGCAGTCTTATTGTTGGAAATGAAAAAATGAGCGAAGGACTTATTCGGTATGGACTTGGAAGAAAGAGCGGTATTGATTTACCTAATGAGTTCGTAGGCACAGTTCCTTCAAGAGAATGGAAAAGAGAAAAATATAATCTTCCATGGACGCTTGGAGAAACTGTGAATACCTCTATTGGTCAAGGAGATTTTTTAACTACTCCGATTCAAATGGCACGCTTTACAGCACTGATGGCAACGGGAAAGCTACCGGTTCCTCATTTTGCTAAAATGATAGGAGACAAGCCATATTCGCCACAGGCGGAAGAGGTTTTAAGTAGTAATGAGTTAGCAAAACTTCCTCTCATACAAAAAGCGATGTTCGGGGTGTGTAATGAACCGGGAGGGACAGCGATAAATTATGTTAATTCAAAAGTAATTATAGCCGGAAAAACCGGTACTGCACAGGTTGTAGAAATTAAACAAGATGAAAAGAAGAGAAAATTGGAGCATGACATGGAGTATTATAATCGCTCACATGCATGGTTTACAACATATGGACCCTATGATAATCCAAAGTATGTTGTTTTAGTTATGGTTGAACATGGTGGGCACGGCGGTTCCGCCTCTGGTGACATAGTCTCAAAAATATATAATAAACTCTTGGAACTGGGTTATATTACTAAAGATTAATGTTTTTTAGGCAGTTATTACCCTTGTGTTCTAATTATTAAACTGCTGGGCAATTCAAACTCTTTAATCAAACTAGCCTCTTTTTCTCTCATCTCACCACTGTCAACTTCATGGTCATACCCAAGCAGATGGAGTAAGCCATGAATAAAAAGCAGAGCCAGTTCATTATCGGTGGTATGAGAAAATTCTTTGGACTTTGCTTCTACATGCCAAGATGAAATCACAATGCTGCCAAGAGGTGACATTGGCATTTCAACATAAGGAAAACTTAAAACATCGGTATCTTTATCGATGTTTCTATGTTCTTTATTTATCTCTCTTATCTCTTCGTTTGAAGTGATTATCAGTTCTATCTCTTTATCAGTAAATTTATCAGCAATGGCATTTAAAAGTACTTCATCAATTTTAAGTGAGGTTCTATTATCTAATTCAATCATAAAAAAAATTATCCAATGAGGTTTATTTTTTGTAAATCATGTACAAAAAAGTACATGATTATCGGAAGTGTATTACGCTGTTAAATTTAAATTATTTCCCACACCCGTTTTTTGTGCTGTCACTTGTTTTGCTTGTTCATTAGCACTGTCAAGAACTTTTAAAACGCTTTTTTCTTGAACATCTATAGCTTTTTTTAGAGCTTCTACCTGCGTTGAACTATTCGCTGACCCTGCTGTTGAAGATGATACATCCATGCTATTTCCTTTACCTATAGTATTGGCACATTCTATTGTTTAATTCATTTAACGAATATTAAAAAAATATATTATGTATGTTAAAATACACCTATGAAAAATAAAAATAAAAAAGCAGTTTGTGTGATGAGTGGTGGGATGGACTCTACGCTTAGTGCATATATGATGAAAAATGACGGTTGCGAAATAGTTGCGGTGCATTTTAATTATGAGCAGACAACTCAAGCAAAAGAGTTGGAATGTTTTTTAAAGATATGCGATGCATTAAATGTATCCAATAGATATGTTATGGATTTGGATTTTTTTAAACAGCTTGGTGCATCTGCTTTGACAGACAAAAGCATAGAAATCCCTACAAATGGGCTGGAAGAGGGTGTTCCTATAACTTATGTACCTTTTAGAAACGGTATATTTTTAAGCATGGCAGCAGCCATTGCAGAAAAAGAGGGTGCGGAGTTTATAGCTATCGGCGTGGTAGAAGAGGATAGCAGTGGTTATCCAGATTGTAGAGAATCTTATATAAAAAGCATGGAGCAGAGCATAAATCTCGGTACAAAAGAGGAGACAAATATAGAGATAAAAATGCCGTTGGTTCACATGAAAAAATCTCAAATAGTAGAAAAATCTCTACAACTCAGTGTACCGCTAGAGTTAACATGGAGCTGCTATAAAAATGAAGAAGTGGCATGCGGAGTTTGTGACAGCTGTAGATTGAGATTGAATGGATTTAAGTTAGCCGGAGTTACAGACCCAATTGAGTATGAATAAAATTGTTTTCAAAGATTTAGAGATTGAACATATCTGCAAAACCAGTTTAAAAAATAGCTATATAAGTGTTACGAAAGATGCAAAAATAGTTCTAAAAACACCAAAAGTATCTCAAAGATTCATAGTGGATTTGCTAACACAAAGAGAGAGTTGGATACGGGGACATCTTCTGAAAATCGTATCCAATAAACCGGAAGTGGTAAACCTAGAAGATGAACTTCTGCTTTTTGGTGATATCTACAGTATCGATATAGAAGAGGCCAGGGAACTCAGAGAGTTACTGTTTAAACTCAGAGTAGCCAATCAAAAAAATATACTAGGCTGTTACGATAATTTTTATAAACTTTATGCAGCAAAGTATCTGATTCCCAGAGTTGCACATTTCTCTGCAATCATGAATCTTGAATATAAAGAGATTAAATTTAGAAAAATGCGAAGCAGATGGGGAAGTTGCAGCTCAAAAAAAGTTATAACACTCAATATTGAGCTGCTAAAAGTAAAAAAAGAGCTTATTGATTATGTGATAGTCCATGAACTGGCACATTTAGTTCATATGAACCATTCCAAAAACTTTCATAATTTAGTGCAAAAATATATTACAAACTCAAAGCTAGTCAGAAAAGAGCTGAAAAGTATTCGTTTATAACTTTAAAATTCAATCCCATACTTCTGTATTTTATACCCTATCTGACGGGCAGTCATTCCTAGCTGGGTGGCAGCTTTAGTCTGAATTCCACGATGTTCAATGAGTGCTTGGATGATGGACTCTTTTTCCATGTCTAGCAGACTTGTTTTTGTTAATCGTGGAGTTGGTTGCTTCGTAATAGTTGCCGTTTCTGGTACATAGATCGGTATCGGTTCTGTCGGCATGTGTAATTTCTGGTAGTTAAACGGCAATACATGGTTGAGCATTTCCGGTTCTATATTTCCATTTGGGCAGATGAGAACAATTCGCTCCATTGTATTTTGCAGCTCTCTGATGTTCCCAGGCCACGGGTAGTCAAGAAGAATCTCAAGTGCAGCTTTTGAGAAACTCATCTGTTTACGATGCTCCTGCATAAATTTTTGCAGGTAATGTTCTACAAGCAGTTTTACATCTTCATATCTCTCTCTGAGCGGAGGAAGATTTACAGGGATAACATTTAAACGGTAAAACAAATCCTCTCTAAATGTGCCATTTTTAACCATCTCTTCTAGGTTTCTATTAGTTGCCGCAACGAGACGGACATTGGTTTTTATGGTTTTATTTCCGCCGACTCGCTCAAACTCCTGCTCTTGCAAAATTCTAAGGAGTTTCACTTGAAGTGAGGGGGTAATATCGCCTATCTCATCGAGAAAAAGTGTTCCGCCATCTGCCAGTTCAAAGCGACCCTTTCTTGCCTCTTTCGCATCTGTAAAAGCGCCTTTCTCATGACCGAAAAGTTCACTCTCAAGCAGAGTTTCACTTATTGCAGCACAGTTTAGTTTTATAAAAGGTGCATTACTTCTTTTACTCAGATTATGCACTGCTGTAGCGATGAGCTCTTTACCGGTTCCTGTTTCTCCACGAATAAGAATTGTCGCGTCCGATGGGGCTACGGTTTCAAGCATGCTAAATACCACTCTCATTTTAGAACTTCTGCCGATAATGCTTTCAAATTTATATTCGCTGAGAGCTTGGTCTTTATAGTAGGTTTTTAGCTCGGTGAGCTCCTCTTTTTCTTTTGCAAATTTTCTTTGTGTCGCCAATGTTCCGCCAAAAAGTGAGCCGACAATCGTGAGCATGCGTACAACATCATCAAAATCCATAGCCGATGATTTGCATGTATTCGCAGATATAACTGCTATAACTCCATCCTCTTGAATAATTGGCACGGCGACATAGGAGATAGAATTAATATTGATTGTACCTATCTTGTTTATGTAGTTGATATTGTTATGTATATTTTCTATAACAACCGGCTCAGCACTTTTTGCAGCGAGTCCTGTTGCTCCTTCCCCTAGTTTATAAACTGCCATTTTTTTCTGTTGCGCAGTCAAATCTATGGAAGCGTAAAGTTCTAATTGAGTTTTATCATCACTCAGCATAAAAAGTGTACAGCGGTCAAGATAGGAGTTTCGCTTAAGCATTCGCATCCCTTTTTCTATGCTCTCATGAACATCAGTAGTACTTGAGAGCATTACGGCGATGTCATACATTAGGCTAATCTCATTATATGCAAATGCTAGTGAGCAACTTTTACAATCTTCTTTATCTGGTATATTTATATTGTTAGGCATTTTGTCATCTTTTTTTGTTTGAATTATACTATATGTCTATACAGAGATATGTATAAAATATAATCAATTATATGATTACTTTATAGAATATTATATGCATGCATCAATTTAAACAGTATCTTATATAAATGGAAGAAAAATGCAAATAACAGTACATGGAACTCCCATAACACTCGAAGCAAAAGAGTTGGAAGTAGGTAAAGAGGCACCGGCAGCACGCATAACAAAGCTCGATGGAACTCAAAATGTCATAGGGATGATTGCTCCAAATATTCAGCTTCTTATTGCTATCCCATCACTTAAAACAGAAGTTTGCTCTCTGGGAGCAAAAAAGTTCAATGAATTAGTTCAACAATTTAAAAAATTAACGACTATCATGATAACAACGGATGACAAAGAAGTTGTAAAAGAGTTCGCACAAAAAGAGTGCATAGAGAGTGCAGAAATAGTTTTGGATACAGAACTTCAATTTGCGAAAAAATTCGGCGTACTCATTAGTGAGGGCAAATTGAAAAATCGCTTGGCTAGAGCGGTGTTTGTTATCGACAGAGAAGGTGTAATCGCTTATAAAGAGATTGTGAGTGAAATTGTCGATGAGATAGATTATGATGCATGTATGGCAGCAATTGCAAAGATTCTAAGTGAGAAAAAAAGTGGACATACGCATGAGAATTGGATGAGTGTTTAAAAAATTTGGCACAGTATGTAATTTGATTCTTTGGAAAGTCTGTATTATA
>JAUSKV010000166.1 GCA_030646745.1 Sulfurimonas sp.
ACACATACACACTCCTTAAATGTGAGTGTTTACGCACTATGTTTAGGTGCTGCATTGGGCTTAAAGGAAGAAAAATTAGTCCCTTTGGGTCGAGCGGCTCTTTTGCATGATCTTGGCAAAAGTAAAATCAACTATGAAGTGATTAATAAAAACGGAGTACTGAGTCAAGAAGAGTTTGAGGAGATGAAGAGCCATCCATCCTTAGGATATGATATTGCGATTAATATTGGGATAAATGACAAAAATATATTGGACGGCATCCGACATCATCATGAAAAGCTTGACGGCAACGGCTATCCGGATAATCTTAAGGAGCATGAGATAAAACTGTTTCCCAGAATAATAGGAATTTGTGATGTATTTGATGCTTTAACAACAAGGCGATCCTATAAAGAAGCCATTCGTTCTTTTAATGCCCTTCAAATAATGAAACTTGAAATGAATGCTCATTTGGACATGAAAATTTTAAATGTGTTTATAAAAATGCTTCACAAATAGTATCTTGCGTCTCGCATATATTCTATAAGATATAGTTTATTAATAGAATAGTAAGTAATGGATAAAAATTATCCTTTAAGTTTAATGCAGATACAATTCTCTCCCAAATATCATTTATAAATGATAATAATCATAAGGTGTAAATATGAAAATAGCACTCTCTTTAGCATTAGTTGTAGCCTCTTTGTCGGCTTCAAACCTAGTTGACCAAGCAAAAAAAGCGGGTTTAGTTGCTATTCCTAGCTCAAAATCTGAGATTATGAAGTTGATTGATGATAAAAGAAACCACATAACGAACGATAAAATAGAGCTAGGTAAAAAACTCTATTTTGACCCAAGGTTATCAAAAAGCGGAATTATTAGTTGTAACTCTTGCCACAACCTAATGGAGGGCGGAGATGATGGCGTATCGGCTGCTATCGGACATAAATGGACTGCAAACCCTCATCATTTAAACTCACCGACAGTTTATAATGCAGTCTTTTTTGAAGCTCAGTTTTGGGATGGTCGTGCAAAAGATTTAGAAGAGCAAGCCCAAGGCCCAATCCAAGCACACCCAGAGATGGCGGCTACAAAAGAGCATGTTTTAAATACTGTTGTCTCAATACCTGCCTATGTAGCTGATTTCAAAAAAGCGTATGGTAAAGATGCAAATATCTCATTTGAAAAAATTACTGACACAATCGGTCTTTTCGAGAGAACACTTATAACTCCGTCTGCGTATGATGACTTTTTAAACGGCAAAACAAATGCACTTACAAAAGTGCAACAAGAGGGTCTAAAAACTTTCATAGATAAAGGGTGTGTTACTTGCCACAATGGCATTTCTTTAGGGCATGGAATGAACGCATTTAATGTAACAGCTACATATAAACACCAAGATGTAGGCGACTTCAAAGGCGATGCAAATAAAATGGTAAAAGTACCGACTTTAAGAAACATCACACAAACGGCACCCTATTTTCATAACGGTCAAGTTTGGAGCTTAAAAGAGGCAATTATTGAAATGGGTCGTATCCAACTCGGTGCTTCTATAACAGATGCCGAAGCGGCTTTAATTGAAGAATTCCTAAAAGCACTTGAGGGCAGAAAACCATCCCTTACAATGCCAATGTTACCGTTATCCACTGCAACAACTCCAAAGCCGGATATGAATTAACCCAAGAAGCAACTTTAAAGTTGCTTCTTTCACCTTTTCAATCTTTCAATTTCCCCCTTTGTTGCCTAAGATAAAGCTCTCTCTCATAACATGTATCTTAGAATTCCGACAACTTTTAGTCTTATCTTAGGATTTATATGAATTTAACGAGTAAAGATATCCGTAGTTGTGTGGATGTAGCAGACTACTCTAGAGGAGTTGAGTATTATCAAAAATCTAATGTCCTCTCCTATGCGGTAATAAACCGTGATGCAACAAACTTGAAACTTACTTCCCGCGTTAAGGGAAGTGGCGGTAAAGTCTATGAACAAGCCATAAAAATCGTTCTTTTAGAGAACAAATTTGTAATGCACGGTGATTGTACATGCCCGGTCGGATATAACTGCAAACATGTCGTAGCTGCATCGCTCTCTTATGTCGGCAATAATTTAGTAGCACAAAGAGTTGTTGAAAAACCAAATCAAGATTTTATGCTTAACAGATGGATAAATTCGCTCAAAGAGAGTGCACAGCCAAAGAGTGTAAATGCAAATGAGTACTTTGTAACCTACCGACTTTTTGATAAACTGTCCCGTTATTCCACCGCAGAGTTCTCAATCTACAAATCAAAAATCTTAAAAAATAAAAAACTCTCTCAGGGTACAAAAATCGACGAATATAAGTTTTTTTCCAATTACGGCTACAGCGATATAAAAAACAGCGAAGATGAAAATATTGCCATGCTGATGGAGGGTTTGCGTTCAAACTTCAGAGGAACGAACGGTTTTTTTAGAGGGCAATTGGGCTACATGGCACTTCTTGAACTCTTCAAAACCAATCGCTGTTATTTAGATACAAATCAAATCCCGCTTAAATATTTAGATGCGTTGTATGAGCCGGAGTTTAGTTGGAAAAAAACAAATGAGGGATACAAGCTTAAATCCAATATCACCAAAGAGTATAAACTTCTTTATACCACCCCGCCTCTGATTATTGACACGATAAATTCTCTTGTTTATAGAGTGAGCGAAGATCCAAAAGTTTTAAGAGAGCTAGAAAATTGTCCGCCGATTTCTGAGGAGCAGATGCTTAAAGTGTATGAAACAGTCTTAGCAATAGCACCAAACATACAGCTTCAAACACCCAAAGGTATCAAAATAAAAATAATTCAAACAAAGCCAAAAGCAAACGTAAAACTATTTTACGAAAAAGGTGCCATAGCAAATTTTAATGCCATAGAAGTAGCTTTTATGTATGAAAATCACAGGATAGAGTTTTATCCGCAAGAACAAAAGACATCTTTTTTAAATGAAAATATCAAAACCGAAATTTTGAGAGATTTGGAGTTTGAAGAGAGTGTAAAAAATAGGCTTGAAGAGTTTAGATTTGCACAAATGAGAGAAGAAAAAATTCTTATTATGCGTCCATTCAATGATAACAACAGACAAGAAGAGCTTCAGATATGGAGTGAATTTTTAGAACTTCACATTCCACAACTTCAGAGTGAGGGTTGGCATGTGGAAATGGATGAGAGCTTTGAGCTGAAGTTTGAGCAAAACTCAAACATTGTTGTAGAGAGCAGTGATACAAATAATTGGTTCAGTCTCTCTTTTAACATTGAAATCGGCGGTGTTTCTCAGTCGCTTGTTCCTCTTGTAAGTGGCATAATAGCGGAGTTTGATGATTATGAAAACATGCCGGAACTTATAAATATAGAAATTTCGCAAAACAATTTTGTAACTCTGCAAACCAAACAGATAGCACCCATTCTCAAAACCATTTTTGAACTCTTAGATAAAAAAGAAAAAGATGATAGTCTGAAAATCTCCGCTTTTGATGCACATCTTATTGGGGATTTGGATGAAACTGTTATCTGGAAAGGAAGCCGTGAAATCTTAGAACTCTCACAAAAACTAAAAAACTTTGAGGGCATAAAAGCAGTTGTTCCACCAACATGTTTGAGTGCAAAACTCAGAGATTATCAGCAAGAGGGCGTTAACTGGCTCAACTTTTTGTATGAGTTTAAGTTTGGCGGAATTTTGGCGGATGACATGGGATTGGGTAAAACCATACAAACGCTCACACATCTCTCACGCCTCAAAGAGGATGGCAAACTCACAAAGCCCTCACTTATCATTATGCCGACTTCGCTCATAGCCAACTGGAAAAACGAGGTCAAAAAGTTTACTCCAAACTTGAGCGTTCTCTCCCT
>JAUSKV010000172.1 GCA_030646745.1 Sulfurimonas sp.
TTTAAGTTAATGACAAGCTAAAATGGAAATATTTTTTATTTCTCCTATTATTGTGTTAAAATACAACACTTTAAAAATGGAAATATACTATGAAATTATTTGGAACTGACGGAGTAAGAGGAGAAGCCGGCTCTTATTTAAGTGCTGAGCTTGCTATGAAAGTTGCTATGGCAGCTGGGATATACTTTAAAAAACATTCAACAACTAATAAAATTTTAATAGGCAAAGATACGAGAAGAAGCGGCTACATGATTGAAAACGCAATCGTAAGCGGCTTGACTGCAATTGGTTATGATGTGATTCAAATAGGTCCCATGCCAACCCCTGCCATAGCTTTTATTACTGAAAATATGCGTTGTGATGCAGGAATTATGATAAGTGCTTCACACAACTCCTTTGAAGATAACGGTATAAAATTTTTTGACGGACATGGAGATAAACTCTCAAGCGAGGCAGAAGAGGAGATAGAAGCTATTTATAGAGATGCGGAAGCTCTTCAAGATGCTCAAGTTACAGCTAAAAAAATCGGTAAAGCTAAAAGAATTGATGATGTAATAGGTCGATATATTGTTCAACTCAAAAACTCATTTCCAAGAGAGATTTCACTCAAGGGAGTAAGAATAGTTTTAGATGCCGCTAACGGAGCCGGCTATAAAGTGGGTCCGACTGTTTTGGAAGAGTTGGGGGCAGATGTGATTGTGCTTCACAATAAACCGGATGGATTTAATATAAACGAGGCTTGCGGAGCGCTCCATACTAAAGACCTTTGCGAGGCAGTTGTAAAATTTAGAGCCGATTTAGGTGTTGCACTTGACGGTGATGCCGATAGACTTGTGGTAGTCGATGAAAAAGGAGAGGTTATTGACGGTGACCAGCTTTTGGGTGCTTTGGGTGCATACATGAATAAGCAGGGCACTTTAAAAGGCGGAGGGATTGTCTCAACCGTTATGAGTAATCAAGCTTTAGAAGATTTTATGAATACTCAAGGATTGAAACTTTTTCGCTCTGATGTAGGAGATAAAAATGTTTTAGAGATTATGAAAAAAGAGAAAATAAACTTTGGCGGTGAACAGAGCGGACATGTAATAATCAATGATTATGCAAAAACAGGAGATGGGCTTGTGAGCGCTTTGCAGACATTGGCTTTGCTGATTAAAACAAAACAGCAAGCTTCTAAAGCACTTCGCCCGTTTAAGCTCTATCCGCAAAAACTTGTAAATATAAATGTAAAAGTAAAAAAACCGCTTAATGTTATAGAGGGGTTGAATGCGAAGCTAAAAGAGTTGGATGACAATAATATTCGTCATCTCATTCGCTACTCAGGAACAGAAAATAAGCTAAGAATTTTACTGGAGTGTAAAGATGCCAAAGCCATGAATTTCCACATGCCACTCATTGTAGAGTTTTTTCAAAAAGCATTGAATGCGTAACCATACACTTCGCCTTATTGCGATATTGCTTTTAGCTCTTAGCGGGATTTTCATAATAGATCAGTACATTAAAATGCTCTTTGTGGATGGTTTTAGATATTACACACAATGCATTGACTTTATTTTAGTTTACAACAAAGGTGTTGCTTTTTCTATGCTCTCTTTTTTAGATGAATCTCTGAAATATATACAACTGATTATGGTAAGCGGTATTTTAATCTACATGATTTACTTGCAAAAAATTTGTTACGCATTTCCTGCGGGTCTTATGTTGGGAGGCGCATTTTCAAACATATACGACAGATTTATCCATGGAGGGGTTGTTGATATGGTCTATTGGCACTGCGGATTTAATTTTGCGGTATTTAACTTTGCCGATGTGATGATAGACGTAGCAGTTGCATGGATACTTTTGCTGAATTTTAAACCAAACCTGTGTAAAAGCTAATTAAAAGCACTTTTTTGGTAATATTGCCAAAAATAATAGTTAAAATTAAAAACTGACTAAAGGAAATTGATGGAAATCAAATCAAACAAAATCAACAGCGCGAATGCTGAGATTAAAGCTACAATCTCAATGGATGAAGTGAATGCCAATGTGGATAAAATCGCTAAGAGCCTAACAAAAACTGCTAAAATAGCTGGTTTTCGCAAGGGAAAAGTTCCTATGGCTACTGTTAAAAAACAATATGGCGAAAGATTGGTTCAGGATGCTGAAGCTGAAGCTCTTCGTGATGTTTTAAGCAAAGGTTTAGAGGAAATGGGTATTTCTAATGATTCTTTAATCGGTGAGCCGACTATTTCTGTATTTGACAAAAGTGCTGATAAAATCGAAGTGACTGTTAAAATTGCTATGCGTCCTGTTATTGAGATGGGCGACTATGCGGCATTAGTGAAAGAGTTTGATAAACCGGCTATAAGTGATGCCGATATTGATGAGAGAATCAAAAGTTTGGCGGAAGCTCAGGCTCCACTTATTGATGTTGCAGAAAATCGTGCGACGATAGATGGAGACACTGCTGTAATCGACTTTGAAGGCTCAGTGGATGGCAAGCTTTTTGATGGCGGTACAGCAAAAGATTTCGCTCTTCGTTTAGGTTCCGGTCAATTTATTCCAGGCTTTGAAGAGCAAGTTATCGGCATGAAAAAAGAGGAAGAAAAAGTTGTAAAAGTTGCATTCCCGGAGAATTACGGGGGTAAAGAACTAGCCGGTAAAGATGCTGAGTTTAAAGTAAAAGTAAACGGCATCAAAACAAAAGAAGCAGTAACTATTGATGATGAACTTGCAAAGAAGATGCTTCCGGGCGAAGAGGATGCAACTTTAGAAAAACTAAGAGCTTTGGTAAAAACTCAAATTGAAAATGAAGAGTTGTCAAAACTCTATAATGATGAACTCAAACCTGCCCTTTTAGAGCTGTTTGTTGAAACTTTTACATTTGATTTACCGGAGTTTGTTGTTGAACAAGAGATAGATATGGCTCTCAACAAAAAAGCCGGCACAATGAGCGAAGATGAGATTGAAGAGCTTCGCAATAGTGAAGAGAAACTGAATGCGCTTCGTGACACTTTCCGTGAAGATGCACTAAGAAGCGTAAAAGCTACATTTATTATTGATGCACTTGCTCAAGCTGAAAAAGTTAAAGTACATGAGCAAGAAGTTATGCAAACTATCTACTATGAAGCAATGCAGATGGGTCAAGACCCTCAGCAGGCGTATGAGCATTACAAAAAAGCCGGATATATTCCTGCTATTCAAATGTCAATGGTAGAAGATAGAGTTTTATCAGGACTTCTAAATCCAAAGATGAAAGAGGCGTAAGGATATGAGTTATATTCCTTATGTAGTAGAAAAGACGGGACGCGGAGAACGCTCTTATGACATCTACTCTCGTCTTTTAAAAGATAGAATTGTAATGCTAAGCGGAGAGGTAAACGACTCTGTTGCCTCTTCCATAGTTGCGCAATTTCTATTTCTTGAAGCTGAAGACCCAGAGAAAGATATTTACTTCTACATCAACTCTCCAGGTGGAGTTGTAACAGCCGGAATGGCAATATATGACACAATGAACTATATTCGTCCAAATGTTGCAACTATCTGTATAGGACAAGCTGCTTCGATGGGTGCTTTTTTACTTTGTAGTGGGCACAAGGGCAAAAGGTATGCTCTTCCACATGCAAGAATCATGATACACCAACCACTAGGCGGTGCAAGAGGTCAAGCTACAGATATTGCAATTCAAGCAAAAGAGATTCTTCGAATGAAGGCCGAACTTAATGAATTGATTGCAAAAAACACAGGACAAAGCGTTGAGACTATAGAGAAAGATACAGATCGTGATAACTTTATGAGTGCTAGCGAAGCTCTTGATTATGGCATGATTGACGAAGTTCTAGTTAAAAACGAAAAAGAATAGGAGAGGATACTATGGCAGGAACATTAAGAAGTAGAAATCGTCGTGAAATTGGAAGTGA
>JAUSKV010000179.1 GCA_030646745.1 Sulfurimonas sp.
TATAAGAGAGATATTATTCATCTCATTACTGCTCAAATTTACATTTGAGGGAGTGTTATCGCTGTAGGACATGGCTTGAGATGGAGGATTTTCCTTAGAGGGCGGAGAAAAAAGTGCATTTTGAAGTTTTTCATCTATAATAAACATTAACATTGAGTTTAAACTACCCATGCTAAATTTATATACATACATCTTGGAATATTCTTCTAAACTAAATTCAGAATCATCATTCTTAAATTCAATACTTTCAATAGAAAAAGAGAGTGCAGGCATCTCTTTTTGACCTGAGAGACTGTTTGAGATAGCTCCAAAGATATTGGAAACAATCTCTTTTGTTGCATCTAAATCATCATCTGAGACATCTTCTCTGTCGCTTGGCTCCTCACCCAACATCAAGTCAGACAGGGATGCAGAGAGGTTTGGCGGAAGAGCCACCATTGCAGTTGCTTTTATATCACCGGATATATTAAGCTTTACAAGCACTATCGGAGGAATAATATTTGAAATAATACTTAAGTTTTGTTCTTCCTTTAGTTCAAGAGTCGGTGCAGAACCTATAAGCGCTTCAATTGTACCGATAGTTTCACTTTCAAATAATTTCATAAATCCACTCATCTATTAATCCTCGTCTTCATAAGTAACTTCTGACTCTTCACTGATAATATCTTTAACACCGGATATTTTATCATGTCTCAGTTGTTCAAAATTTTCAAGTGCTTTTTTAACAGCATCTTTTTCTGTATAGATAACCTCTGTAATTTGGATAGATTTTCTAAATCTTCGCAGCCCTATTTCGCCCCTAAATCTATCTTTTCCATCTACACAAAGGGTTACAATGTCATTAGCAGCACTCGAGAGTCTTAAAATATCACCCACTTTTAGCTCTAAAACATCTCCGAGTGTAAGCTCTGCATCTCCAAGAGTTGCTTCAACATTTACCTTCGCACCGCCTAGTAAAACTTGTAACTCAGTATTTCTGCTTTTTTTGGAGCTTGTTTCATTGAGCATCAAATCCCTAGAAGCTAACTTCGGTAAAATTGGCTCTAGCGAGATAACCGGGTAGCATACATTCATCATGCCGGAGCTATGTCCGATAATTATCTCCATAACAACCATAACAACAATCTCATTTTGTGCAACAATTTGAACAACATTCGGGCTTGACTCTTTAGACTCTATGTTTGGATAGACATCCATAACAGGTCCCCATGCCTCTTTGAGGGTACTCATCATAACACGCAGTATTGTTTCAAAAAGGCTTAATTCAATATCTGAAAACTCACGGCTCGCATCAAAAGGCTCACCTTTTCCGCCCAAAAGCCTGTCGAGCATAGGAAATGCGATGGATGGATTTATCTCAATAACCCCGCTTCCTTCTAAAGGTTTTATTGAAAATACATTAAAACTTGTAGGATTTGGAAGCGACATCAAAAATTCGCCATAGGTCATCTGATCAACAGAATGAAGTTGAATCTCAACAATCGAGCGCATAATTGAGGATATTTGAGAGGCTAGAGACCTTGCCATTTTATCATGCACACCACGAAAAGCACGAAGTTGTTCTTTAGATACTCTATTTGGTCTCTTAAAGTCATAAAGTGTTACTTGTCGCTGAGGAAGGAGATGATCATCTGAGCTCTCAAATATCTCATCTCCATCATCTTCAACAACATCAAGAAGAGCATCTATCTCTTCTTGTGAAAGTATATCTGCCATTTTATGCCCCTACACTTTCTTTAATTTTTTGTATTACTGATTTGTGAATTTGCGAAATCCTTGATTCCGTAATATTTAACACATCACTTATCTCTTTTAATGTCAACTCTTCAAAATAGTATAACTGTATAACCAACTGTTCTCTCTCTTTATACCCGGATAAAATCTCTTTAATAACAATTATTAGCTCATCTTTTTCAATGTTTGCAAGGGATGCGCCCTCATCACCGACATGTAACTGATCATGCAGAGGCATAACTGTATAGATGCTAGAGGCAATCCTCGCCTCATGTATCTTTTCGACGCTCTCTCCTAGCATAACCGAGAGCTCTTCATCCGTGGGTTCATCCTCATGCGTCAATCTATACTCTTCCACTGCGTAATCAATAGCTTTTATAAGTTTTCGACTCGCACGACTCAATATATCCAAGCTTCTCAGATAGTCAAGCATAGCTCCATAAACTCTCTTCTTAGCATAACCCCAAAAAGAGTCATTGAGACCCTCATCATATTTTCTTGCTAATTTTATAAGTTCTTCAGTTCCTATAGCCGATAAATCCATAAAATCTATAGAGCTAGGAAGTCTCTCTTTGAGTCTAAAAGCCATGGCTTTAACAGCCGGAAGATACTGAATTGCAAGCTCATCTTTTTTATGCTTGATACTATTTGTATATCCATTAGTTATCATAATTTAGCACCAGCTATATCTTGTGCATTTAGTTTTATTGCAACATCTGTCATTTTACAGACAGAGTCGATTAATTTTTCTCTTTTATTAATCTCTTTAACAAACATGTCAAGCTCTTTTTCATGCTTATCTCTTGGAAATAAATAGGACCTTGCATTAAGGGTTTGAAAATATAAAGCAATTATTATATGAGAAAAAAGGTAGAAGAATATAGTTATAAGAAAAGTATATGTGATTAAACCCTCGGCATCAAAAGATTTAAGTATGCCAAAAATAATTCCAATAAAGAATCCTTGAACAGTAAAAAAATATACAAAATTCTCGCCTAACATAAACTACCCCAAAAAAAAGACTTAAAAATGCTCCATTAAACGCTTAAATAGTCCTGTTAAGCCACTTTCATTTGATGT
>JAUSKV010000190.1 GCA_030646745.1 Sulfurimonas sp.
GAGTAAAAAGGTCCTGCATAACTCTTGTTTTATCGCTAATGCCTCTATAGGGAGCTAATATTTCACGAGCTTTATCCATTCCTTTTGGGTCAAGTGAATACTTCTCTGCCAATACAAAAGCCTTCTTCCATCTCTCTTCCATAGCTCTATATATTTTTGATGCCTTATACATAGGATGGGCATTTGCCAAGCTGTATGCTAAAACTATTTTGTCTTGGCTCGCTAACAAAGCGAATTTATCAAACTCTTTGTACTCTAACATAACATTTTGCATGATTTTATTTTTTACAGGAACATTTTTAAAGTGTGAAAAAAGTGATATAGCTGTTTTTTTATCTCCATTTTGAAGACATAAAGTAGCTTTTTCTAAAGTTTTTTCCCATAAATTTGATACTAAATAATATACTTTGGTGTATGCCAAAAGTGGATTTTCATCAACATACCTTTGTATAGAGCTGTATTCCTTGTTTTGAAGCAGTGTTTTTATATGCTGCTCCCCTTCAAATATATCATAAAAGAATATATCGCCGTTATCTGAAGCAACTATGAGGTGTTGTAATGTTTCATCAAATTCAAGAGAGGTAATAGCCGAATCAATCTTTACATATTTTTTAGAGAGTTGTTGATAATTTTCTAATTCGTAAATTAAAATGTATCCGAGAGAGGTTCCTAAAAAAAGAAATTTATCATCTCCTCCTACTACCATTTGCGTAACATCATCATGTACGCCACTTAGTCTTGTAATAATTTTTCCGCTGTAGATATTCCATACGATTGCAACATTTCTCTTGTCTATACTAACAAGTCTGTTTTTGCTTAAAAATTTCATCTTCATAACCGGTGCCGAGTGGGCTTTTAGTCTATGTTTGGGTGTCATTGTTGCTAAGTTAAAAAGTGAAATGTTTTTGTCGTAGCCGGCAGTTGCTATCCAGTTTCCATTTGAGCTAAATGCAATATCGTTTACGGCATCTGAATGAACGGGCAGAGTAAATGCCAATCTGCCGCTTTTGATATCCGTTGCAAATGTTTTTCCATCTTCGCCGCATGAGTACATATATTTATTAAGAGCATCAATACCGGTACAAGAACCCAGACCTATATGTCTGTCCATCACCGCAACGGTTTTTTTTGTTTTTGCATTATAGAGTTTAGTTTGGCGACGATCTTCGCTAAGTGATGAAAAGTATCCACCGTCACTACTAAATGCAACAACACTATTTTTGTATCTTAAATGGTTAATATTAGCCTTAAAGCCGCCAATAACTTCCAATGTTTCTTTATTTAAAAATCTAATTGTTGTTGTTGCATCAACAACCAATAGAGTGTCATCATCTAAAATTTTTATTAAAATGATAGGCTTGTTGAATTTTTTCTCTCTATTGGTCTTCATAGGGTTAACACCTTAAATAGCCCTCTTTTTTTAGCGTACGCTCTATCTCTTGCTGATGCTCTTCGCCCTTTGTCTCCATGTGGACAGTAACATTCGCATCACCATAATCCAACGATATGGAAGTTCTATCGTAAGAGATGTGAACAATATTTGCATTTAAATCTTTTAAAATTTCAGTAAGTCTCATCAAAGAGCCTGGTTTATCAATCAAAGTCACAGTAACTTTCATTTTTCTTCCAGATTTAAGAAGTCCTTTTTCTATAATTACGGAAAGAAGTGTGACATCCACATTCCCGCCGCTTAAAACTACTGCAACTTTTTTGCCCTTTAAATCTTCTAGTTTATTATGTAAAAGTGCAGCAACGCCAACGGCACCAGCACCCTCTACAACGAGCTTTTGTCCCTCAAGAAGAAATAAAATAGCACTGGCAATCTCTTCATCATCCACACTTATAAATCTATCTACGCTGCCTAGCATGTAACCGAGTGTAATCTCTGAAGTATCACGCACGGCAATTCCGTCCGCGATTGTTCGCACGCTGAGACTATCAACTGCTTTTTTAAGGTCAAACGAGTTTTTAAGCGCGGGAGCACCGAGGGCACTCACTCCGATAACTTCTATTTTAGGATTTATGCTCTTAATTGCACAAGCCATGCCGGAGATAAGTCCGCCACCGCCTACGGGAATAATTACAGCGTCAATATCTGCACATGCATTTAAAATATCAAGAGCAACCGTACCTTGACCTGCCATAACATCGTCATCTTCAAAGGGGTGTACAAAAGTTAAAGAGTTCTTTTCGCCGTAAGTACGAGCATAAGCGTATGCTTCGTCATAGTTTGAACCGGCGAGAATAACCTCTGCACCGTAATGTTTTACGCCGTTAATTTTTGTAAGCGGTGTTGATTCCGGCATCACTATCACGGCTTTTATACCAAATTTTGAAGCCGAAAGAGCAACTCCCTGCGCATGGTTTCCGGCACTTGCTGCTACAACTCCACATGCCTTTTGCGCATCACTCAAAAGTGAGATTTTATTGTATGCACCTCTTATTTTAAAAGCACCCGTAATTTGCAAATTCTCTTTTTTTAAGAAAACTTCGCATCCCGATATTTGACTCAAATGAGGTGCGTAAGAAAATGGAGTATCGACTACAACATCTTTTATTCTTATTGCAGCTTCGTTTATTTTATTTATATCTAACAAATATTCAACCTAATTTATAAACTTCTATGTTCTACCATGCTACACATGTTTTGAACAACTATTATACCGGCATCTCTTGCTTTTTTGGCAGCTTCGTTATTCACTATACCTTTTTGAGCCCAAAACACTTTTACATTGCCTTTGGCTATACAAGCATCGGCAACAGCGCCCAACGCGTCTGGCTTTCTAAAGATGTTTACCATATCGACATCAAAAGGAATTTCCATAAGGGAACGGTAAACTTTCTCACCCAAAATAGTCTCCTCTTTCGGGTAAACGGGCACAATTTTAAACCCCTGAGCTTGTAAATATTCTGCTACTCTATGACTATCTTTGTTCGAATCAGGAGACAATCCCAATACGGCGATAGTCTTAACGCTTTTAAAAATTTCTTTTATCTCTTGCTTATTTGAATTAATCAAAGGGAATTCACACTCCATAATTAAGCCTTTTTTTTTATTTCTTCGTGTCTGATTATAGTCAGATATAAATAAGGTACAGATAAAATTTAGACATGATTGCTTTGCCGTTCATCCATTCCTTCTAAGTCAAATAGCACTGGGAGAGTGTATATTATTTCCACATGCCAAGACTTTTTATATTTCTAGTTTGAAAATTGCATATTCATTTAAAAAGGAATTTTTGTGCTCACGAAAGATAGATACATAACTTTTGAAAATATCGACTGCTACGAGAATGCGAAGTCTGTTCTAGATGCAATATATGAACTTTTTGCACAAAATCCTGAATCTCATAATAAATTTTGGGAACGCTTTGAGAGTAAATTACCGCAAGATTATGCCAACATTCATGTGGATAATTTAGGCAGAGATATACTCTATGAAGTATGTTCCAATGTTTTTTATATAGAAGAGCTTTTCGAAAAACATGACTTTACAAAGGGGATAGACTTACTCAAATGTGCAGAGTTTGATTGTTGTTAAAACACATTTTACTTTGGAATAAGAAAATATAAACTACAGACAAGAGAGAAAAAATGAGCGATAATTTACACCTGAATATAGAGAGTATGGATGAAAAACATGATGAATTTTTGGCTCTTCTTTCAAGCATTCAATCTTGTCCGCCTAGTGAATTTATGCCTCTCTTTGAAGAGATGATAGCACACACCAAAGAGCATTTTGCCTTTGAAGAGGAGATGATGAACCGGCTCAACTTTTACGGCAAACAAGAGCATTTGGATGAACACGCGAATTTGCTCGGTGAGATGGAATATTTTTATGACAAAGCGAAAAAAATCCCTGCTTTTGGCAAATCGTATATCCATGAATATGCCTATGATAAATTTAAACGCCACATCATCAACATAGATTCGCAACTAGCAATGTTTTTGAAAGACCTTGATGCCCCTTGAGGGTAGAATGATATTTAAGTATAACTCTCTTCATTATTTATTCTGCATCATACTCATCAAAATGAGACTTTTGGTAAAATTCTGTTTTTTAAAGGATGGACATGAAATATATCATAGACATGATTGATGATATGCGCGAGAATATACAAAACGCTGAGGACTATGCTCTTTTGGCTATGCTTTTAAAAGAAGAGAGTGATGGAGGTTTACAAAATGCAGGTGAAAAAGTCATCACATCTTTTTACATTGACCATAATGCAAAACAGTTACAGTTGGGATTTTCAGATGAAGAGGTTACGACAAAAGAGTTATT
>JAUSKV010000205.1 GCA_030646745.1 Sulfurimonas sp.
AAGCAGAAAGAATAATCGGGGTATCAGGCGAAGTTGTACAGCATAAGTTTTTAGAACCAAGAAGCACTCCAAATTTTCCATATGCCAAGTTACAAGAGAATGGTGTAACGAAATGGTTTGATAGAGCATGTGGAAGATTGGGTTATGAGAGCATTCCAACTCCAAGAGCCATACTTTCAACTTCAAAAGAAAAAAGAAATAGCTGCTCCTACTCAAACTTTTGCGGAAGTTACGGCTGTGCAACGGGAGCAAAAGGGAGTGCAAGAGCGGCGCTTCTAGAGATGTGCGATGCAAAAATTGTTACAGAAGCTTTTGTCTATAAACTAGAGAGTGATGCAAAAAAAATCACCAAAGCCTACTATTATGACGAAAAATTAAATTCACATAGTGTTGAGGCTAAAATCTTTGTTTTGGCTGCCCAAGCCATAGAGAGTTCTCGCCTGCTTTTAAATTCAAAAAACAGATTCTTTCCACATGGCATCGCAAATAACTCAAATCAAGTCGGCAAAAACCTTATTTTCTCAGCCGGAGGAAGCGGTTCTGGGCGGTTTAATTTTGAAAATTTGTCAGAAGAACAGAGAAAAGAGCTGATGCAAACAGGAGTGTTTTTTAACCGCTCTCTTCAACAGTGGTATGAGTATGAAGCATCTGGAATAAAGCGAAAAGGCGGAACAATCGACTTTTTATTTGAACATCAGAATATCATTCCAAGAGTGAAGAGAGAGTTTTATGATGATGAAGAAAATATCATCTGGGGCGAAGCGTTGGCAAATAAGATTCATAAACGGCTCACCACTTCAAGAGTATTAGCTTTTGAAGTTTTTAATGATTGGCTACCGACTGACGACTGTTTTGTAAGTGTTGACGAAGAGGTTAAAGACAAATTCCACATGCCCGTCGGCGTAATAAATCTCTGGGGACACAAACATGATTTAGAAGTGGGCGAATATTTGGCGAAAAAAGCTGTTGAGGTTTTAAAAGAGATGGGTGCAGAAGAGATTCACTCCGGTATCTCATCCTCCCCACCGCCAAATTTAGTAGCCGGCGGATGCAGATTCGGTGCAAATCCGCAAACTTCTGTTTTAGACAAAAACTGCAAAGCCCATGAGCTGGAAAACCTCTATGTCACAGACGCATCCTTCATGCCGACAGGCGGAAGCGTACCCTACACATGGACAATTTATGCCAACTCTTTTCGTGTAGCAGATATAATAAAAAAACACTTAGCTTGACTTTAACGATTTTTTTTATAGCTTTGTTTCCAAGCTTTTTAAGAGAAAAGATTATAAACTCCACGAATTCAATTTTTGTGGGTATTTTATGGAAAATTTAAAGGTTATCGACAGCGTTTGTACATACTGTGGAGTTGGGTGTGATATTGCTGCGAATGTGAATGTGGCAGAAAACAGGATTGTGAATATTTTTGCTCATCCGGACGGTGTGGTTTCTCAAGGCAAGCTTTGTATTAAAGGCAAATATGGGTTTGACTTTGTCACATCGCCAAATCGACTTCGAATTCCAAGAATCAAAAAAACCTTTTTAGAAAAAAATCCTTCCATACAAGGTGCAATTGCGCACTCTTTAAAAGAGTATGATGCAACTTGGTTTGAAACAGACCTCGATTGTGCTACAACTGCGGCTGCCATGAAACTCAAAGAAGTTCAAGAAAAACATGGACGAAAAAGCGTCTGCTCTATCGGCGGGGCAAGAACTTCATGCGAGAGCTCCTACCTATTTCAAAAATTCACCCGTCACACACTGAACTCTCCCCATGTTGACAACTGTGCGAGAGTTTGCCATTCACCAAGCCTAAAAGGTATGCGAACAACCATCGGCGAGGGAGCTGCAACCAACCCGTACAACGATATTTACAACTGCGAATTTATGATTGTTATCGGCTCGAACACGACGGAAGCGCACCCTATTATTGCAAACCGTATTTTGGATGTTGCCCGTGAGCATGACAATTTGGCGGTTTTTGATGTGCGTGAAATCAAGCTCCACCGCTTTGCAAAATATAAGGCGATTATGACTCATGAGGCGAACCTGCTTATTCTAAACATGTTGGCGTATGTAATCATAAATGAAGAGCTTTACCATGAAGATTTTCTGCGTGACAGAACAAAAGGTTTTGAAGAGTTTAAAGAAAAAATTTTAAACGACCCATTCGCGAATCCAAAATATTTTGAACAAATAGAGGGGTATCAAAGCCTGTCAAAAATGATTCCAAAAATTGCCCGTGAGTATGCGCTCAAAAAGTCTATGATTTTTTGGGGGCTTGGTATTACTGAACATCTTGATGGCTCATACGCTGTTATGGCAATAACGCACTTAGCTCTCATGACCGGAAATATAGGAAAAAGCGGAGCGGGACTTATGCCGCTTCGTGGGCAAAACAATGTTCAGGGAACCTGTGACATGGGAATGCTTCCCTACTATGCACCCGATTACCAAGAGCCGAAAGAGATTGGTTTGATGACACCTCAACTCGTTGAAGAGATGTTGGAAGGTCGTGTAAAAGCACTTTTAAATATCGGCGAAGACATAACACATATCCATCCAAATCTAAATAAAATAGAAAGAGCCATAGAAAATTTGGAGCTTATTTTTGTTCAGGAACTCTTTATGACAGATGTTGCACAAAAAGCAGATATTGTTGTAGGTGTAAAATCTGCATATGAAAAAACAGGCGTTTACATAAATGCCATGCGCCGTCTTCACCTCTCTCAACCGCTTGTGCAATCCGACTTGCCGGATGACTGGGAAGTGCTTCAGATGCTCGATAACAAAATGGGCGGAAGTGCAAAGTACAAAAACTCAAATGAAATTTGGGACGAAGTGCGAGAGGTAGCATACCGCCGTTTTAGCGGTGCGAGTTATGTACGCCTTGAGAGACACAGAGTACGAGGGCTTCAATGGCCGGTTCACACCGAAGATACGCCGATTTTACACCAATTAGATTTTAGAACTGAGGATGGCTTGGGAGAGTTTCACTACCACCAATACAAACTCCGCGGAATGGTCGAAGAGATAAGCTCTAAAACTTTAACAGGGTATCACCTCACAACAGGCAGAACTTTGGCACACTACAACAACGCAGCACAAACCAAAGAGAGCGAAAAGTTAAACAGCCGTTATGATGAGGATATTTTGCTCGTGAATGAGGGTGACGCTGCGGACTTTACTAGTGAAAAGGTTATTCTAAAAACGGAGTTTGGGCAGACAAATCCGCTCACTGTAAAACTCACAGATAAAGTGCAACCAAAGACACTTTTTGTGACTTTTCATCATGCAGTGTCAAAGATAAATAATCTCTTCGGTGACAAATGTGATGAACTGATTTTAACAGCTGCCTTTAAATCTATAAAAGTAGAAGTTATAAACATCTAACATGAGCAGAGCCAAAGGAAATCTTGCAGAAGAGTCAGCATGCGGATTTCTTTATGACAAAGGTTTTGCCGTTGTAGAGCGAAACTTTTACAGCCGTTTTGGCGAAATAGACATCATTGCAGTAAAAGATAAAGTGTTACACTTTGTTG
The DNA here is from genome assembly GCA_030646745.1 of Sulfurimonas sp. GTDB lineage: Bacteria > Campylobacterota > Campylobacteria > Campylobacterales > Sulfurimonadaceae > Sulfurimonas. The sequence continues at coordinate 3,540 of JAUSKV010000205.1, forward strand.
AGGTAAAAAGCGGTGAAAACTATGAAAGTGCCATCTACAACATCACCCGCTCCAAACTCTCAAAAATTATCAAAACCGCACAAATTTACATGAGCAAAAACTCTCTTGATTGTGATTTTACTTTTGATGCAATTGTTGTCACCCCTCAAAAAATCTGGCATGTAGAAAATATAACACTATGATGTTATAATTTTTCAATCAAACAAACAACTATTTCGGAGAATTTTATGCAAGCAAAAATATTTTTTGGCTCGGTTGAAGCTACAAAAGAGAACATGAGCGAGAGAAAAAGTCCATACAACAGTGAGGTGGTTTCTCTCGCTCCGATTTGTAGTGCGGAAGATGCAAAAAAAGCTTTGCAAATCGCAAAAGAGGCAGCAAAAGAGGCGAAGAAATCTACGCTTTCACAACGCTGCAACTGGCTTTTGGATGTTGCACAAAAGTTAAAAGAGCATAAAGAGGATATTGCAAAAACTATAACAGATGAGGTTGGTAAACCAATTACTTTTTCTCGCATAGAAGTGGATAGATGCATTGAAACCGTGACTTTATCGGCAGAGACGATGCGAACTGTGCATGGCGAGACAATTAACACAGATGCTATGACGAGCGGCAAAAAAGCTATAGCCTATTTCGTCAGAGAGCCTGCTGGCGTGGTTGTGGCGATTACTCCTTTTAACTTTCCTCTCAATTTAATCGCACACAAATTAGCACCCGCACTTGTGGCAGGAAATGCAGTCGTACTTAAACCGACTCCGGAAGCTCCTCTTACGGCTTATAAATTTGCAAAGCTCTTCATTGAAAGTCCCTATGCCGTGGAGAATGCTCTGAGTGTTGTTTATGGCGATGCCGAAGTTGGAAGTGCCTTGATAACAAGCGATATTCCGAGGGTTATCAGTTTTACGGGGAGTGTTCCTGTTGGAGCGATTATCGCAAAGAATGCAGGAATAAAAAAGATAAGCTTAGAACTTGGCGGAAATGCAGCGACCTTTATAGATAAAAGTGCAGACCTTTCACATGCCGCTGCTCGTTGTGCTCTGGGTGCCTTTGTAAATTCCGGACAGGTTTGTATTTCGCTTCAACGCATTTATGTCCACACTCTCATTTATGATGAATTTGCACTTTTAATGGCAGAGGAGACAAAAAAACTGGTCGTCGGTTCGCCCTATAATGACGACACTTTTATGGGTCCGCTCATAGACGACGCGGCGGCAGCCCGTGCTATGGGGTGGGTGGAGAGTGCCATAAAAGAGGGAGCAGTTACACTGCTAAAGCCTCGCCGCGAGGGAAGAATGTTCTATCCATGTGTTATGGCAAATGTAACGGATGAGATGGCGATTATATGTGAAGAAGTTTTTGCACCCATCGTTTCACTTGTAAAAGTGGAGAGTTTTGATGATGCGCTTCCTCGCATAAATAACTCTCCTTACGGGCTTCAATTTTCAGTTTTTACAAACGATTTGGCACTTACAAAACAGGCAATAAGCGAACTTGATGCGGGCGGAATTGTCATAAACGACATGCCGACACTCAGATTTGACATTCAGCCTTACGGTGGAGTGAAACTTAGCGGCGTAGGTCGAGAGGGTCCAAGATTCGCAATTGAAGAGATGACAGAGATAAAGAGTGTAGTCATTTGTTAAACTTTAGATAAGATACACATCAAAAGTTTAATCGATGCGATGGAGAAGTTTAGAATGGTGAATAGATGATGAGAAAAAAAGCAATTATCTCTGCTTGTTTATTGGGTGAATTTTGCCGTTATGACGGCAAAGCAAAGCAGGTAAATGAGATAATTGAAGCTTTTTGTGAATATGAGATTATTCCGTTCTGCCCGGAGGCGCCTCTTTTTGGAACTCCAAGAGAGCGAATCAGCGTAATTCGTATTAACGGAGAAAACAGAATTGTTACAGATAAAACACAAGAAGATGTAACAGAGACGTTAAAAAATGAAATTAACACATTTACAGAAAAAAATTCACATGCGGACGCTATAATTCTAAAATCGAAAAGTCCAAGCTGTGGGTTTGGAACAACTCCGATTTTAAATGAGCAAAAAGAACTCATAACATGTGGAAACGGAATCGCTGCACAAATACTATCAAATCTATTTCCTCATGCAAAGATTGTGGACGAAATAGAAGTTATAAACCTCTATAATATAGATAAACAAAAGGGCGCAACTTGTTAGAAGAATTAGTTACAACATACGGTTACATCGCGATATTTATTGGCACATTTTTGGAGGGAGAAACCATTCTTGTTATTGGTGGATATCTCGCGCATGAAGGGCATCTTAAATTAGAATGGGTAATTGTTGCTGCCTTCATAGGGACACTCATGGGGGATCAGCTTTTTTATTTTATAGGGCGAAAAAAGGGGATGAGCATCTTAGAAAATCGTCCAAAGTGGAAAGAAAAATCGCAATATATTATGGATTTACTACATAAACATAAAGTATTATTGATTCTTGGTTTTCGTTTTTTGTATGGAATACGAAATGTAACCCCTTTTCTTATAGGTGCGAGTGGCATCCCTCCAAAAGTATTTATTCCTCTTAATTTTCTTGGGGCACTTGTCTGGGCAATTAGTATCGGTGCATTAGGATATATCTTAGGAAATACTATCGAATTGTTTTTAGATAAAGCAAAGCACTATCAAATTGCGATTATTTTAACTCTTATTGCCATAGGAACTGCTATGTGGCTATGGCGCTCTTTCAGAAGAAAAGAGGAATAAGCGCGTAAAACACTTTGTAATTCTCGAAAAACAAAGTTTTACTAAAGAAACATTTTCGCTCTGCGAAAAGCGATTCTCTTGTTTTCGTAGCTTTAGGGACTTTAGTCCCTTCCACTAAAACGGACTCATTCTGTGCTTTTATATGGCACAGAACACACGTGTTCGTTTTAGTGCGTAACATCAGAGAAATAAGTGCTATTTTAAGGTATAATCGCGCAATTTTTATACTAAGAGAAATGATTATGGATATTAGAGAAGAATTTTTAAAATTTTTTGAATCAAAAAACCACGATAGAATTGCAAGCGCTCCGCTTGTTCCGGATGATGCAACTTTGCTTTTCAATAACGCAGGAATGGTGCCTTTTAAGTCTATCTTTACAGGTGAAATACCGATTCCGCACAACCCAAGAGCAACTTCATGCCAGACATGTATCCGTGCAGGCGGAAAGCATAACGACCTAGAAAATGTTGGACATACGGCACGACACCACACCTTCTTTGAGATGCTTGGCAACTTTAGTTTTGGTAACTACTTTAAAGAAGAAGCGATTGATTATGCTTGGGAATTTATTACTGAAGTTCTGAAATTTCCTATAGAAAAACTTTGGGTTACGGTGCATGAAAGCGATGATGAGGCTGAAAATCTTTGGTTAAAGCATGTAAAAAAAGAGAGAATTATGCGTCTGGGGGATGCTGATAACTTTTGGCAAATGGGCGATACAGGACCATGCGGACCATGCAGTGAAATCTTTTTTGACCAAGGTGCGGAAGCTTTTTCCGGTTCTGAAGATTACATGGGCGGAGAAGGTGACAGATTTTTAGAAATTTGGAATCTTGTTTTTATGCAGTATGAAAGAAGTGCTGACGGCACACTAACTCCACTTCCAAAACCTTCTATCGACACAGGTATGGGACTTGAGAGAGTTGTGGCAATCAGCGAAGGCGTTACAAGCAACTACAGTTCATCTCTTTTTATGCCAATCATTAATCATGTAGAAGAATTAATCGGCAAAGAGTATATTTATGCAACTGGAGCTTCGTTTCGCGTTATTGCCGACCATATCAGAACTGCACTCTTTCTTTTAGCGCAAGGCGTGAACTTTTCCAACGAAGGACGAGGTTATGTTCTTCGCCGCATCCTTCGCCGCGGTGTTCGCCATGGCTATCTGCTTGGATTCAATGAGCCGTTCATGTATAAACTTGTGGATGATGTTGTAGCAATCATGGGCAAAGAGTATGATTATTTGGCACAAAAAGCTGAAATCGTAAAAGAGCAGATTGAACTCGAAGAGGCAAGATTTTTCAAAACAATTGCGTCTGGAATTGAGCTTTTTAATGAAGAGTTAAAAAATACGAAAGATATTTTCAGCGGAGAAGTTGCTTTTAAACTTTATGATACTTTTGGTTTTCCTTTAGATTTGACAGAGGATATGTTGAAAGAGAAAAATCTAGGACTTGACAGCGCTAAGTTTGAAAAGTTGATGTTGGAGCAGAGAACGCGTGCGAAAGCTGCATGGAAAGGGAGCGGAGATGACGCTGTTCATGGAGACTTTAAGCAGCTTCTTGAAAAATTCGGAGAAAACAGCTTTATCGGTTATGAGCATACGGAACACTCCGTTGAAGTTCTTGCTCTTTTAGATGAAAATTATCACCATGTCGAAAAGTTGCCTGCCGGAAGTAAAGGATGGGTTCTTTTAGATATTACTCCTTTTTACGCAGAGAGCGGCGGTCAGTGCGGCGATAGCGGAGAATTAGAGTATCTGGCAAAAGTGCTAGATACAAAAAAATTCTTCGGTCTTAACATGTCTCAAATTGCTGTAACAAAAGAGATAAACGTAGGAGATGTTGTTGAAGCGATTGTTGACATAAGAAGAAACGAGATTACGAAACACCACTCTGCAACCCACCTTTTGCATGCAGCACTTTTTGATGTTTTAGGCGACCATATCTCTCAAGCAGGTTCGCTAGTAGAGGCTGACAGGCTGAGATTTGACTTTTCTCATCCTAAAGCAGTTACGAATGACGAGCTAGCTGCTATTGAGACAAGAGTAAATTATGAAGTCTCACGAGGCTTGCGAGCTAAAACAGAAGTCATGAACATAGAAGATGCCAAAAAGAGCGGGGCAAAAGCTCAGTTTGGCGAAAAATATGGCGATGAAGTGAGAGTTGTGAGTTTTGCAAATACCAGTGTTGAGTTTTGCGGCGGCGTACATGTAGAGAACACGGCAAATATCGGTTCATTCATTATCACAAAAGAGAGCGGTGTAAGTGCCGGAGTTCGCCGAATAGAAGCGGTTTGCGGGCATGCAGCATATCAACACTTCGCCGAGCAGAGAATGCTCATAAAACATGTTCAATCTGAAGTTAAAAACCTTGATGTTCTGGCTGGAATATCAAGACTCAAATCGAATGTGAAAGAGTTGAAAGAGGAGTTGCTCGAAGCACAACACTCCGTAAAAGTAGAGATAAAAGCGAATATCATCAATGGTGTTGCTGTTATAGTCGATGAGCTTACAACCGGTGATATCAAAGAGAAGATTGATGAGCTTAAAAACCAACATGAAACACTTTGCGTCATGCTTTTTCAAGTAAAAGGTGACAAAGTGATGCTAGCTGCAGGTGTTAAAAATTCAGATGCAAAAGCCGGCGATTGGATAAAAAACATTGCTCCGATTCTTGGCGGCGGCGGCGGTGGTCGCCCTGATTTTGCTCAAGCAGGCGGAAAAGATGTAACAAAACTTGAAGAGGCAAAAGTTGAAGCCCTCAAATATATTACAGAGATACTTGGCTAATGCAAGAGATATTTCTCCAATATAAAACTGTAATTATTTTTTTGCATGTAATAAGTGCGGTTGTATGGGTTGGTGGAATGATTGCTCTACGTTACGCTGCACATGCCTCTTTTATGGAAATTGAATCGCCTGCAAAAAGATTAGAAAGAATCGCACATGCACTGAAGAGACTCTTTTGCATAGTGGCTCCCTTTACAATTATTTTGTTGGTTACTGCTATTTTTATGATAAAAGGATATGGAATCTCCCAGAGTGAATTTGCCCCATTTGGATATGCAAAAGAGGGAATTTGGACATTGATGTTTATGAATTTTGCAGTGATGCTACTAAGAAGAAACAGAGCCGTAAAACTTTTAAATATGGGTGATATGGTGGGTGCAAAATTTTCATTAGAGCTTATCGGGAAATTCATGGTTCCTGTAAATATTGTTTTAGGTGTTGTTGCAATCTTCTTAGGAACATTTCTCTCAAACACTTTTTAGTCTTTGAAGGTTTTTAAATGATTAGACTTGCCTCCTCTTCACAGACCCGTGCAGAGCTTTTAGAGAAGGCTGGCATAGAATTTATTCAGCAGAGCATTGAGTTTGATGAAGAGAGTATAATCTCTACATGCCCAAAAAACTTCGTTTATCAAGCAACTCTTGGAAAATATGAAACCAATTTCAAAGCTTTCGGATTTTCGGATTACCCGCTTTTAGTAGCCGACACAGTTGTCACTTCTCAAGGTCGGATTTTAAGAAAAGCGAAGTGCGAAAGCGATGCACGAAATATTTTGATGACGCAAAGCGGAAATATTACAAGCATAATAACCTGCATGATTTATCAAAGCCCCAAACTAAAACTCATAGACATCTCCTCTACCGATTATATATTTAATAATTTTGACATGGACAATTTAGAGAACTATCTAAAAAGTGGAGAGTGGAGAGGAAAAGCCGGAGCCTGCATGGTTGAAGGCTTTTGCAGAGGCTACATTAAAGAGGTAAAAGGGTATGAGAGCACTGCCATGGGGCTTAGCGTAGAAGTTCTAAAGAGGTTTATTTAGTGCTGTATGAGAATGAGTTAAAAGCACTCAAAAAATCAGGCAGGTACAGAACTAGAGAGGTTGTAAATAACGATATTTTAGATTTTGCCTCCAATGATTATTTGGGTCTTGCTCATAAAAAGGAACTTCATACCTCTACATGTCAGGAACTCTCAGAGCTTCCTCTTCACAGTTCCAAAGCTTCGCTTCTTGTAAACGGCTATCATCAAATCCATAAAGATTTTGAGAGAGCATTGTGTGAGGCAAATGGCTTTAAGGACGGAGTGATTTTGGGAAGCGGATTCAATGCGAATATTGCACTTATCGATACTCTGGTAAGAAAAGGGGATGTTCTTTTTATGGATGAGAAATACCACGCTTCTGGTGTTTTAGCCTCAAAACTGGGACATGTTAATGTTCACTTCTTTGCTCATAACGATATGAACGAACTCAAAAATTTATTTCTGAAATATTCAGAAGCCAAGCGAAAAATAGTTGCCGTAGAGGGAATCTACTCCATGGATGGCGATATTCTAAACCCTGAAATTTTTGAGATTTGCGAGAGAGACGATACTATTTTGATTGTCGATGAAGCCCATAGCAGCGGAGTAATCGGCGATAAACTCATGGGCGTGTTTAATTATTATAATATCGCAATTCAACCAAACCACATAAAAATGGGAACACTTGGAAAAGCGTATGGAAGTTTCGGAGCCTTTATTTTAGCCTCAGAACACATAATCGAATATCTTATAAACCGTGCAAAACCAATTATTTATGCAACCTCACTCTCTCTCTATGACACACTTTTGGCTCATAACTCTCTGAAATTTATAGTGCAAAACAGAGAAGATTTAAAAACAGAAATAAAAATTCGACAAAAAATTATTCTTGAAGAGTTAGACATAAAAATTGATGCACTCATACTTCCTATTTTGATTAATGACAACAAAAAAGTAATAGAAATAAAAAATGTATTGCATCATGATGGCTTTGCAATCGGTGCGATAAGAGAACCAACGGTGCCAAAAGCAATTATCAGAGTTATCGCAAGGTTAGGTCAAAGCAGCGATGAGTTAAGACTCTTGTGCCAAAAAATTTCTGCTATTATGATAAAATAAACCATGAAAATCTCAAAATTATGTATAACCCACAAAGAAAAAACTTTGGTTGATATAAACTTTGAAATAGCCTCATCTTTGGCACTCGTAGGAGAGAGCGGAAGCGGAAAAAGTTTAACACTTAAAGCACTTCTTGGAATGTTGCCAAACAGTATGAAGTTAAAATTAGAGATAGAGTCTGACTTTGGGCTAAAAGCGGGAAAAAGTGTCTCATTTGTGCCGCAAAACCCTTTTACAGCTCTGTCTCCTCTGACAAAAATAGGAAAACAGTTTTTTACTCCACTGAGAAGTGTCAAAGAACTTTTTAAGAGAGTTGGATTAGACATAGAGCTTTTAGATAGATTTTCGCCGGAACTCTCAGGCGGGCAGCTTCAAAGGGTGATAATTGCAATGGCACTGGAATCGAAACCGAAGTTGCTGTTGCTAGATGAGCCGACGACAGCACTTGACTCTAACAGTAGAGTTCTGATTTTGGATCTCTTAAAAAAACTGAGTTATGAGTTTGATTTTAAGATTTTATTTGTTACACATGATATGATTTCTGCATCGCATTTGTGCAAATATATTTGTGTTATAAAAGAGGGAAGGATAGTTGAAAATGGGAACATGCAAAGTGTTTTACAAAATCCTCATGCAGACTATACAAGAAGATTAATAGAAGCAAATTTTGCAAACAGGGAATTTAGAAAATGAAAAAACAGATATTTTTTGCACTTTTTATAATGGGGATTCTATCTCCTTTTATAGTTTTAGGATACTACTTAAAAGTTTTTGAGTATGATATCTCATCTTTGGTTGAGTATCATCCTGCAACAACAACAAGAATATATGATAAAAATGGCGAAAAAATCGCAAATATATTTGATGAAGAGCATAGATATTACGCCTCTTTTAGCGAGATTCCTCCAAGAGCCATAGAGGCTCTTCTAGCTATAGAAGACACAACATTTTTTGAACATCAAGGTGTAAATATCGATGCTATTTTTCGTGCCATAATTAAAGATATAGAAGCCGGAAAAATGGTTGAGGGGGCGAGTACCATCACGCAGCAGCTTGTGAAAAACAAACTTTTAACACGAGAGAAAAAAATATCAAGAAAAGTTAAAGAGCTCATCTACTCTATAATTTTAGAAGCTGCTCTCACTAAAGAGGAGATTTTAGAGAGATATCTCAATGAAATCTATTTTGGACACTCCTACTATGGCATTAGAACAGCTGCAGATGGCTATTTTCACAAAGAACTCGCCGATTTGACGCTCAAAGAGATTGCTATTTTGGTCGGTCTTCCAAAAGCTCCAAGTTCCTATGCACCTACTAAAAATTACGAGATCTCCATGGGCAGAGCAAACCGTGTAATTTCTAGAATGTACTCATTGGGATGGATAGATGAAGATACATACAAAAAAGCAACTGCCGAGAATCCAAAAGTGTATGATGAGACGCTCACACAAAACATGGCACCATTTGTGGTGGATGAAGTCATGAGAAGATTGGCAGAACAGGGGATAAAAGATATAAAAACCGGTGGGTATAAAATATACACGACTATTGATTTGAGACTTCAAAAAGCTGGAGAGGAGTCTCTGAAATTTGCTTATGATGAGTCAGTAAAAAGAATAGATGCAATAAAGAACAATGCGATAGAGTCGGCAAAAAAGAGAAAAGTTGCACTAAATCTCCCTGATGATCTTAACACCTCTCTTTTAAATGGTGCATTAGTGAGTATTGACCCAAAAAATGGGGATGTTCTGGCTCTTGTTGGAAGCGTAGATTATAAACAGAGTTCATTTAACCGTGCCACGCAGGGAAAACGACAACCCGGTTCCGCCTTTAAACCGTTTATATACCAAGTGGCTTTAGATTTAGGCTATTCAGGTGCAACAGAGTTAACGGATGTTGCTAAAACCTATACATATCAAAAAGACGGGGAAGAACAGAAGTGGCAACCTAGCAACTATGAAGATAACTACAAGGGAATTCTTAGTCTAAGAGAGGCGCTTGTTCACTCAAGCAACCTTGCAACGATTAATCTTGTGAATGAGATAGGTCTTGATACCATTTTAAAAGATTTGAAAAAGTTTGGAATACAAAATGTGCCGCAAGACATGTCTATATCACTTGGAACTATCTCTTTGTCCCCGCTAGAACTTGCCAAATTTTATAGCTCTTTTGCAAACTCAGGAGTGCAGAGTGAGGTAAATTTAATCTCATCCATAGAGCAAAATTCAAAAATTATATTCACGAAAGAGGAGCATATACGCACTATTACATCGCCTGCACAAGCTTACCTTATGACAACTATTTTAAAAGATGTTGTTGAGAGAGGAACAGCTACAAAAGCAAAAGTGAACGGGATAGATATTGCAGGCAAAACCGGTACCACAAATAATAATGTTGATGGCTGGTTTTGCGGCTATTCACCTAGCATTGAGACCGTCGTATGGTTTGGCAACGATGATAACACTCCAATGCAGCGATTTGAAACCGGCGGAAGAATTGCAGGACCGGCTTTTGCAAGATTTTATGAAAATGTACTCAAACTTTACCCTCAAGTTCCAAGGGTTTTCGAAGTCCCCCAAGGGGTTATTACGGTAGATATTGATGGAAAGAAGGAGTATTTTACAGACACTTCTAAACCGCCTCGCACAGAAGCAACTCCAAATTCAGAACAGCAGCTAGTCTTTTAGTTTACTGATGTTACGCACTAAAACGAACGCGTCCGTTTTAGTGGCTGCTGCATATTCTCCCTACAACCCCCTAAAGCTACAAAACAAGAGAATCGCTTTTCGTGCAGTGAAAATGTTTCTTTAGAAAAAACCAGTTTTTCGAGAATTTCCATGTTGTTTATTATGCAGGTTTTATCTGGTTATAGAGTGCGTATCTGTCGCCCAGAACTTTAATATCAGTTATTTTTTCATTTTTTATTGTAAAAAATGATGCACCCGAATAATTAATTCTATTATTCGTCGCCTCATATTCAAAAAGTCTGCCCTTGTGTGTTCCTGTGTATGTTACATAAACGGCAACTTGAGAGCCTTCGCCTATAACAATTTCAGTAGCATGGTAGAGGTTTGGAAAGGCAGTCAAAATAATATCTGCATATTTTTTGAACTCCTCTATTCCTTCTGTTTCTATGCCAATAGAGCCGCGAAAACGAAGGTTATTACTAAAGATAGCTTCTGCTTTACTAAAATCATGCGAGTTCCACATATCGTAGTATTTAGCAACTAGGTTTTTATTTGTTATCAAGGTTAATCCTCATAAAATTTAGATTTGTGTGGAAATTTTTGGATATACCCAAACTCCTCATCTTCGTCGTCGTCATAACTGTCTTCAAACTGATTTTCAAATATTCTATCATATCCTAACTTTACCAGTTCGCTGTCTATTTCATCGGTATCAACACCATTTCTCTTGCCAAAGTCAACTAAATATTCAATATCTTGATTCATTACACAGCCAAGTTCAAGTGCAAATCGAAGGTCTTGAAGCGTCATTTTTTTACCTCTATAAACTTTATTTCAATATTTCGACTGGAATTATACTAACAATTTAAATTATTTTTGCTAAAACAAATCTTAAAATCTGTTGTTTCACAGAACTAAAAAGAACTATATATAACTCAGATTGCATATTTTTATAAAAATGAGTGTAGATACCCAGTAATTCTCGAAAAACTTGTTTTTTCTAAAGAAACATTTTCACTGCACGAAAAGCGATTCTCTTGTTTTATAGCTTTAGAGGTTGTAGGGACATTAGCAGCAGCCACCCAAACGGACGCGTTCGTTTTAGTGTGCAGCATCAAATAATAATGAATTTATTATTTTTTCTTTTAAAAAGTTTGGGAGTGAGTTTAGCAATAAAATAATCAAATAAAACCTAAAAGGGAAGGGATAGAATCTTTTCTCCTTTTCTATTGCTTTATAAATTATTTTTGCTCCATCTTTAGTACTTAAAAAGAATGGCATGTAGAAACTGTTTTTATCTGTCATCTCACTCTTTATAAATCCAGGCAGGACATTTATAACCTTTATTCCATCCTTTTTATACTTATACCTCATTCCCTCTGCATAGGCATTTAAAGCTCTTTTTGACGAGCTGTAAACTTTGGAGGATGGCATAGAGATAAGCGAAGCAAGAGAGGAGATAAAAACTATCTTTCCACTTTTTTTTGCCAAAAAATGTGGCAGAAGTATTTCTAAAATAGCATGATTTGAGAGTACATTTACATCGTAAATATTTTTAAAATCTGAGAAAGGGGTAATTTCAAGAGAATGCCCTACGGATATGCCTGCGTTTAAAATTACTATATCAACAAAGCCGATTGCCGCTATTTTTTCTTGAAGTTCATCAAACTTTGTTACATCAGCGACAACAATTTCAACACTCTTAGCATGTTGAAGTAACTCTTGTTGAAGCTTTTCAAGTCTGCTTTGTCTTCGGGCGAGAAGAATAAGCTCATTATCACTTTTGGCGTATTGCCGAGCCAACTCCTCGCCTATTCCGCTGCTTGCGCCCGTAATTAGGATTTTCACCTTTTATTTACACTATCCTGATCATGACAGGGGTAAAGTTTACAAAATCTAGCGAAGCAATTTGTTTTATCATGTTTTGAATATCTCTTTCAACCGAAATATGTGTAGAGATGAGTAAATTAGCAGAGTCTGCCGAACATGGTCGCTGAAGCATGGTCTCAATTGAGATATTGTTATCCTCAAAAATTTTGGTAATACGGGCTAAAACTCCCGCTTTATCTGAAACATTGATACGAAGATAGTATTTTGACTCTATTTTATCAGTTGGCTTGAGTGTAAGTTTGCCCTCAAGCGGTTTGTCAAAGCCGAGCATCGGTCTTGTTTTTCCACTTCTTGCTATATCTATAATATTTGCAACAACTGCTGAAGCCGTAGCATTTCCGCCAGCACCCGCTCCATAGTAAAGTGTTTCGCCCACTTTGTCACCGACTACCGAGATGCCGTTCATGACACCGTCAATTTTAGCAATCATCTTCTCTTGGGGGACTAAACTAGCATGCACTCTTAACTCAACCTCATTGCCGTCTTTTTTAGCAATTCCTAAAAGTTTGATAGCGTAGCCAAACTCCTTTGCAAATGTTATGTCATCCTGAGAAATATTTTGTATTCCCTCAATCAATATGTCTTCAGGTTTGGCATCAATCCCGTATGCGATACTAGCGAGAATAAGAAGTTTGTGTGCCGCATCAAATCCGCCCACATCAAAGGTTGGATCTGCCTCTGCATATCCTAGCTCCTGTGCTTCTTTAAGGATAGCGTCATATGCCACACCCTCATTTGTCATTTTAGTCATCATGTAGTTACATGTGCCGTTCATAATACCCATAATAGATTCAATATGATTGGCTGAGAGACCATCACGAAGGGCATTTATAATTGGAATTCCACCTGCAACACTTGCTTCATATTCAAATGCCAAATCTTTTGCCATGTCTTGAAGTTCATAACGGTGATACGCCAAGAGTGCTTTATTAGCAGTAACAACTGCTTTTTTGTTGGCAAGTGCCTTTTTTACAACCTCAAAAGCCTCATCAACTCCGCCCATAAGCTCAACAACGATATCAATCTCACTATCATTCAAAATATCGTCTGCGTTATCTGTTAATAGAATGTCTAAGCCTCTCTCTTTTGAGAGATTTTTAACAACTCCGCTTTTTACGATGATATCCACTCCGGCACGTGCAGAAATTACATCGGCATTGTCTTTTAAAATTTGCACTACACTCGTTCCAACAGTCCCAACGCCTATAATTCCTACTTTTATCATATCAATTTACCTACTTTATTTCGTCTTTTTTTTCTTCGAATTGTTTCAAAAATTCTTTGATATTTCTGCCTGCCTGACGGATACGATTGTCATTTTCGATTAATGCAATGCGGACATAACCCTCGCCGTATTCGCCAAAGCCAATCCCAGGAGCAACTGCAACCTGAGCTTCTTTTAAAAGTTTTTTTGAAAATTCGAATGAACCTAGATGCGCTGCACACTCCGGTATCTTAGCCCAAACAAACATACTTGCCTGATTTTTTCTTATGTGCCAACCGGCACGATCAAATGCGTCTAATAATATATCTTGACGGTGCTCATACTTATCAACAATATCTTTCACACACTGCTGATCACCATTGAGTGCCACAGTAGCTGCAACTTGAATAGGAGTAAACATTCCATAATCAAGCCATGACTTAATTTTTTGAAGTGCCCCGATGAGTTTCTTATTTCCAACAAAAAATCCAACTCTCCAGCCAGCCATGTTGTAACTTTTTGAAAGCGTAAAACTCTCAACAGCTACATCTTTTGCACCCTCAACACTCATAATTGACGGAGTTACATAGCCGCCAAAAGTGATATCACCATAGGCTATATCACTGATGACATAAAATCGCTCTTTTTTAGCCATTGCTACAAGTTTTACATAAAAATCTTGTGTAACAGTCGCAGTAGATGGGTTGTGAGGAAAATTAACTAAAACATATTTTGGTCTTGGACTTGTCTCTTTAAAAACTCGTATCAAATCTTTAAAAAATTGCTCTTCATCTACTTTATAATCTTCATCAAAAGTAAGACCAAATTTCACAACATTTCCACCTGCTAAAATAAAAGCATAAGAGTGAATCGGATAAGTTGGATCAGGAACAACGGTAGTGTCCCCTGGATTTGTAATAGCATACGCTAAGTGAGCATATCCCTCTTTTGAGCCGATGGTAGCCACACACTCAGTCATCGGGTCTAGGTCACATCCATAACGGCGCTTATACCAATCAGCAATGGCTACTAAAAGCTTTGGAATTCCCTTCGAGGTTGAATATCCATGTGTTTTAGTTTTTTGAGCCGACTCAATTAACTTTTCACGAATATGCTCCGGCGTATCACCATCCGGATTACCCATAGAAAAATCTATTACATCCGCACCGGCTCTTCGCTCAGCCATTTTAAGTTCATTAACTTCTGCAAATACATACTTTGGAAGTCTTTTTATTCTGTCAAATTCTATTTCGTCAAACATATTAAGTCCTGATTGTTAAAGCCATAAAAGGCTCTTAAAATATGAATGGTATTCTAGCGAAAAATGTTTAGATTTAAGTAATAATCAGTTTGGAGAGAGGAGTAAATCATCTTTAATATTTTTAAGTGAGTAGAGATCTGAAATTTTAATATATTTTGCGTGAGTAGGTATTTCCAGCATCATATTAGCAGTTTTTTCATCTTGCTTTATTACCTCTAAAAGATTAAGTGAAGCATCATAATAGACAATATGCGGGTACCAAGTGTTTTTTGAAGAACTTGTTATTTTAAGAGTCTTTACAGCTGAAACATCAAGCCAATGTGGGTTTAGTGATCGTTTCAGCTCAAACTCTGTGCCACCTTTGAGAGTGTTTACAGCTAAAGTAGCATTTGACAAATCTATTGTATATTCCCAGTCGGTTGCTGAGTTTTTTTGTATATCTGTGATTTTACAGCCACTCTTATACAGCTCTTTTTGTAATATTACCGGATCAGTCGCATACTCAGAATTCAGTACAACACTCCATGTAAATTGCGAACTACTAAGATTTGATTCTGTCGTTACATATCTATAGTAGCCCATATTTCCAAGTGAGTCACCCATTATTTTCACAAAGAATTGGGGTGAAGCGGCAGTTTTAAAAGTAAGTTTAAGCTCTTGTGGTTTATTAAAAAAAAGATTCAGAAGTCCGTTGTCTTTGAGTGTTTGAGCTACTTTAACTACATCAACTCTATTTTGCGTATAAAAATTTGAATTCGGAGAAAAAATTATATCAATAAACGCTTTATTTTGTTGATAAGCACTCTCTTTGATAAAAGTTTTTATTTTTTGTGTTAAAAGTGAATCCCCTTGATGTATTTCATCTCCTAATACGAATGTATAAAAGAGTAGAAATATAAAAAGTATCTTCACCATTTTTTATCTTTATTTAATTGTTTAAATTCTTCAAGATCAATTTGACTAAATTTCCCATCAACATACTTGAATCTTATGTTTTGAGTAGAATTAAACTCTTCTAATTTACCATCAACTTCAATATTTATATTTCCGTGTCCAAACAGAAGCAACCAATTTTTATTA